>NZ_JBKGFP010000111.1:0-51542 GCF_046557535.1 Pseudomonas sp. S1(2024) | reverse complement strand
CCGCCCCTACAGGGGTCAGCGCTGCGACTTAGACTTTGTGATACAGCTGGCTGCCTTCCTGGCGGAACCGCTCGGCCTGCTCACGCATGCCTTGCTCGACCGTCACATCCACGGTTTCGATCTTGGCGGCGTATTCACGCACTTCCTGGGTGATCTTCATCGAGCAGAACTTCGGCCCGCACATCGAGCAGAAGTGCGCGACCTTGGCCGATTCCTTAGGCAGGGTCTCGTCGTGGTAGGCACGGGCAGTGTCCGGGTCCAGGCCGAGGTTGAACTGGTCTTCCCAACGGAACTCGAAGCGTGCCTTGGACAAGGCGTTGTCACGGATCTGCGCACCCGGGTGGCCCTTGGCGAGGTCGGCGGCATGAGCGGCGATCTTGTAGGTGATGATGCCGGTCTTCACGTCATCCTTGTTTGGTAGGCCCAGGTGTTCCTTGGGCGTGACGTAGCAGAGCATCGCGCAACCGAACCAGCCGATCATAGCCGCACCAATGCCCGAGGTGATGTGATCGTAGCCAGGAGCGATATCGGTGGTCAGCGGGCCGAGGGTGTAGAACGGCGCCTCGTCGCAGCATTCCAACTGCTTGTCCATGTTCTCCTTGATCAGTTGCATCGGCACGTGGCCGGGTCCTTCGATCATGCACTGCACGTCGTGCTTCCAGGCGATCTTGGTCAGCTCGCCGAGGGTCTCCAGTTCACCGAACTGCGCGGCATCGTTGGCGTCGGCAATCGAGCCGGGACGCAGGCCGTCGCCCAGCGAGAAGCTGACGTCGTAGGCCTTCATGATTTCGCAGATTTCTTCGAAGTGGGTGTACAGGAAGTTTTCCTTGTGGTGTGCCAGGCACCACTTGGCCATGATCGAGCCACCACGGCTGACGATACCGGTGACACGCTTGGCAGTCAGCGGCACATAACGCAGCAGTACGCCGGCATGGATGGTGAAGTAGTCCACGCCCTGCTCGGCCTGCTCGATCAGGGTGTCGCGGAACAGCTCCCAGGTCAGGTCCTCGGCCACGCCGTTGACTTTTTCCAGGGCCTGGTAGATCGGTACGGTACCAATCGGCACCGGCGAGTTGCGGATGATCCACTCACGGGTTTCGTGAATGTGCTTGCCGGTGGACAGGTCCATGACCGTGTCCGAACCCCAGCGGATGCCCCAGGTCAGCTTGGCCACTTCTTCCTCGATCGAGGAACCCAGCGCGCTATTGCCGATGTTGCCGTTGATCTTCACCAGGAAGTTGCGGCCGATGATCATCGGTTCCACTTCCGGGTGGTTGATGTTGGCAGGGATGATCGCGCGGCCACGGGCAATTTCCTGGCGGACGAACTCAGGGGTGATTTCTTTCGGGATGTTGGCCCCGAAGCTGTGGCCGGCGTGCTGCTCGTCGAGCAGACCAGCGGCACGTGCCTCTTGCAGCTTCATGTTTTCGCGGATGGCCACGTACTCCATCTCGGCAGTGATGATGCCTTGGCGGGCATAGTGCATCTGCGAGACGTTGGCACCAGCCTTGGCACGGCGCGGGTTGCGCACGTGGGCGAAACGCAGCTTGGCCAGTTCGGCATCGTTCAGGCGCTGCTGGCCGAAGTCGGAGCTCAGGCCGGCCAGGCGCTCGGTGTCACCGCGTGCCTCGATCCACGCCGAACGCACATCGGCCAGGCCCTTGCGCACGTCGATGACAACGTTGGGGTCGGTGTACGGGCCGGAAGTATCGTAGACCAGCACCGGGGCATTGGACTCGCCACCGAAATCGGTCGGGGTGTCGTCCAGGCTGATTTCACGCATGGGCACGCGGATGTCCGGGCGCGAACCTTCGACATACACCTTGCGCGAACGCGGGAATGGTTGCACGGACTGCTGATCGACTTGTGCCGATTCGCTGAGGTTGATCGCTTTTTCTTGTTTGGTCATCACAGGCTCTCCAGACGGCTTCCTAGCAGTGGAATGTCGGGGTGAACCTGAAAGGCGCGGACGCACCCTTGATGGGTGCAGTGCCGGATTTGGGGTGCCTGAAGCTGCATGCAGCTGTGACATTCCCGGACCTGGCACAAGAGGCTCCCCGGGAAGGCGAGCAATCTTGTTCCCTACGCAGGCGCTAACCTGATCAGGTTCAACGGGATCCGCAACTTTGCGATCTCAGCCTTTGCTTCAAGGCACCCCGACAAGAACATGCGCAGTCTAGACTGGAGTGGTCGGCAAAGCCAAGCAGGTAAATGCGCGGATGATGAAAGGCACCCCGAGCGATTGTTGCCGGGTGCGCATGGCACTACACTGGCCCGTCGCTCGATACTCAACAGTTCAGTAATTAAATTTCGTACAAGGATTGCCTCTATGCTGCGCAAACTCTCACTGGCAATAGCCGTGTCTTGTGCGTCCAACGGAGTGGTCTGGGCAGCGGACGTGCCCACTACAGTGAAAACCGACCTGGTCAGCGTCTATCAGGAGGCGGTCGACAACAACGCTGACCTGGCTGCGGCCCGCGCCGATTACGGCGCCCGCCGCGAAGTGGTACCGCAGGCTCGCGCCGGGTTGCTGCCTAACCTGTCGGCCGGTGCCGAAATGCTGAACACCCGCACCAAGCTGGACGAACCATCGGCCACCAGCAACCGCAGCGGCAACACCTGGAGCGCAACCCTGGCGCAACCTATATTCCGCGCTGATCGCTGGTTCCAGTTGCAGGCAGCCGAAGCGGTCAACGAACAGGCGGCGCTGGAGCTGTCGGCGACCGAGCAGAACCTGATCCTGCAAACCGCGCAGAATTACTTCGCCGTGCTCCGTGCCCAGGACAACCTGGCCGCGACCAAGGCCGAGGAAGCGGCCTTCAAGCGCCAGCTGGACCAGTCCAACGAACGATTCGACGTCGGCCTCTCCGACAAGACCGACGTGCTGCAATCCCAGGCCAGCTACGATACAGCGCGGGCCAACCGAATCATTGCCGAGCGCCAGGTACAGGATGCCTTCGAGGCCCTGGTGACCCTGACCAACCGGGAATACACATCGATTCAAGGCGTGGTCCATACCTTGCCAGTGCAGGTGCCTACGCCCAACGACGCCAAGGCCTGGGTCGAAACCGCCGGGCGCCAGAACCTCAACCTGCTGGCCACCAACCACGCGGTCGTCGCTGCCGAGGAAACCCTGCGCCAGCGCAAGGCCGGCCACGCGCCGACCCTGGACGCAGTTGCCAAGTACCAGAAGGGTGACAACGACAACTTCGGTTTCACCAATCCCGCGCCGGCCCCCGTTACGCGCTATAGCGGCGACGTCGAGCAGACCAGCATCGGCCTGCAGTTGAACATCCCGATCTACAGCGGCGGCCTGACCAGTTCGCAGGTGCGCGAGGCCTACCAGCGCCTGAGCCAGACCGAGCAGCAGCGTGAAAGCCTGCGCCGCCAGGTGGTGGAAAACACCCGCAACCTGCACCGCGCAGTGAATACCGACGTGGAACAGGTGCAGGCGCGCAAGCAGTCGATCATCTCCAACCAGAGCGCGCTGGAAGCCACCGAGATCGGCTACCAGGTGGGTACCCGCAATATCGTCGACGTGCTTGACGCCCAGCGTCAGCTCTACACCTCGGTGCGCGACTATAACAACAGCCGCTATGACTACATCCTCGACAACCTGAGCCTCAAGCAGGCAGCCGGCACCTTGAGCCCGCAGGACCTGCAGGACCTCAAGCGGTACCTGAAGCCAGACTACAACCCGGACAAGGACTTCCTGCCGCCGGACCTGGCGGCTGCAGCGGCGAAGAACTTCGAGCGCAGGCCTTGAGATAGGTGTTGGACCAGTCGCGGGCAAGCCCGCTCCCACCGCGGGGTAACCTGGGGGAGTTGGCGTGCCGGCGATAGGGCCATCAAATATCACTCCAGCCGCT
Source organism: Pseudomonas sp. S1(2024) (assembly GCF_046557535.1). Lineage (NCBI taxonomy): Bacteria > Pseudomonadati > Pseudomonadota > Gammaproteobacteria > Pseudomonadales > Pseudomonadaceae > Pseudomonas > Pseudomonas sp. S1(2024). Next base: position 47,673 of record NZ_JBKGFP010000111.1, on the reverse strand, counting down.
ACAGGACAGCGACTAGGCTGCTACGGCAATCGTCGAGTCGATGCGTTGAACCGACATATCCCCGATCAGCGCAGAGCCAGCCGGCTCAGGGGCGAACGCAGCCATTGCATCAACAAGATTTCCCAGGCTCGGCAGCGAGTGCTCGACAGCAAACAGAGATGCCCCCGCTGAAAGGGCCAAGGCCTCAGGCATGGCAACCATTTCAGAGGTGACTATTGCCGGCTGCGCAAAGATGAAGTCCTCCGCTGTCACTTGCGCAACTTCGAGCGCATCCAGGTACAGTATATTCACGATACCTTCCTGCCCCGGCACTGCCTGGGTATCAACGGCCACACCATGAATCTGCGCAAAGTCATTGAGCATGAAGCGCTCGACTTTGCTGACCTGCAGATCCTCGAAGCGACTGATGCCTACCTGGCTGAGGTCAATCTTGTCGATACCGTGCCGGAACCCCCGCAAGGTGTTCCTGTAATCGCTCACGCCTTCTTGTTTTGTCACCAGGAACACGCTGGGCGCAACCGTTGGCGGGGCATAGATCGTGCCTGCCAGAGAAGCCACCAACTGCCCCGATTCGTCGCTTGTAAGCGACACGCCATCTGCACCACCGGTAAGCAGAACATTCGCGTTGACAGGCGGGGGCGCCTGCACTTCAGGGCTGCCCTCGAAGTAACCTGGCGCAGCAGTGAATGCGTCAAGGAAGCGGAAGTTCGCTGGCTGCAGTTCGGCGATCGGTTTGCCCGCAAGCGTCAGCTTCTGCCCATCGCCAAGGTCTAGCACAGCCGCATTGCCGTCCTGTCGCATCTGCAGGTCAGCAAACCCTAAACCACCAAAACCGACCAGATCGATCACTTCACGCGAAGTTTCGAATTGCTCGAGTACATCGTTTCCGGCTGCACGCCTGTGGATAACATAGCGGTCAGTACCCTCCCCGCCCTTGAGCAGGTTGTATCCACGGCCACCATCCAGTAATGCCCCGGTGGGCCCAGCGATCAAGGTATCGTCGCCGTCGCCACTGATGAGGTTCTGCACCGAACCAGAGGCTATGGTCAGCGCCACTCCGGCGATATTGGCACTGCCGCTGGCCAAATCCACCGAAATACTGCGACTTACCGCAGCCGCATTCAACGTATTACGCCCGCCAGCGGTGCCGCTGATTGCGTCGTCAAGCAGCGCTCGCCCGGCGTTTTCTGCCACCAGGTTCGCATAGTCATCGGTGAAGTAATAAGTATCATCGATGGTGCCGGGGCTGCCAACTAGGCGCAACGTCCAGCGATCGAGTGTCAACGGCAAACCAGCATCGGCATTGCGCACCTCGAGCTTCCACTCCCCCGCTGAGCGCTCTGCGCGATGATGGGTCGACATGAACCCATATTTGAACGCTCCTGAGCGCGAATCGCCCAGATCGTCATCACCGGAGCCCGGTGCCTTGCCCGTGCGATCGAGCAGCACGCTTCGCGTGCCGCCAGGCGACACCAGCGTGAGCGTCATGTCACCAAGACGGCCCACCATCGAATGGATATCGACCTCCACATGCTCCACCAGCACATCAGCCGGCAGGGTCAAGGACAAAGTCGCGACCTGCCCCGCCGCAACCTGGTGGGCAAGCGGCTCACTGGCAGCGGTCAGCACCCGTTCATTGGCCTTGGTCGCCTGGCTACCCCATGACTCGGCAAGACGCACAGCCGCACGGGCGTCGACCATACCAAAACCGTAGTCGTGACTGGTGTGCATGCCACCGCCATTCCAGTTGCGCCCTGCGTTGTAGGCCCATTGGGTGGATGCGTCATCCACCTTGCGCGCAGACAGTGCGAGGATCTGCTGGACATCCCGATAACCGAGCCCCGGATTGGCCTGCAGCATCAACGCCACCACGCCTGATACAATCGGCGCAGCGAAACTGGTGCCCTGGGTCGTGCTATAGGCGCTGCCCACCGATGCACCGCGCTCCGCTTCAAGGCTGACGCCAGTGGACAACACATGGCTGCCTGGTGCAGCGACCAGCAAGCTGGAACCTGGGTTGGAAAAGGGTGCAGTGGCAGCTTGCAGCACCGAGAGGTCTGCCTTTGCATTGATGGCCGCTACTTCTATGGCGTGACGGTTGTTGTTGGTCAGCGAGCCCTGCGCACTACCACCTTTGTCGCGCTGGTTGCCGCCAGAGGCGACGACGATGGTGCCAAGCCCGCCACGACCATTGGTGGCCGCAAGCGTAGTACTGAAAGCGAGCGCCAGAGCGGTATCGACCTTGCCTTCCGGTACATTCCCCAATGCGAAGTCCTTTTTGAACCCCCAACTGTTGTTGGCAATGTCGTAGTTGACCATTTGCCCCAGGTTGGTCAGGTCGTCGCCTTTGTTGGCCAGGTAGTGCCCGCCGATCGTCGCATCGTATGCAATGCCGATTCCCCCTTGATCATTGCGCGCTCCAACCATGACACCCGCCACTTGGGTGGCATGATTGGACGCCAGGGCAGCCAGCGTGCCATTGGTACGTTGGGTTTGCAGCCAGATGGGGTCGATATTCGGCTTGAGATCGGGGTGCTCGATATCGAAGATTTCCGGCGCGACGGCAAATTCACCGCCAGGCTCGAACTGCCCGATCCTCACGCCCTTGCCCGTGAAGTCACGCCATACTGGCGCGACATCGATCTCGTCCAGATACCACTGCCGCCCAGAGAGCGGGTCACCAGGCGATTGCTCATGGCGCAACGTTACCGTCGCGCGCAAGGGCGCCGATGCACCGCTGCCCACCTCGGTAACACTTATGGAGGCGTTGCCGGCCGCATCGACCAGGTCGTAGCGGAAACTGACATCACCGTCATGGCCAGGCAACGGCGTGACCTCTACATCACCCTGCTCGTTCAGCCGCACTGTAGCGCCCTTCCCAGCACTGACCGACGCGATGCGCAACGGCCCACTGCTGTTGAATGGCTGGTCGTTGGCCAGCAGCGCCGTCGCAGGGACTATCAGCGCGATGTCAGTGGTGGTGAAGGTAGCCAGTTGCTCAGGCAACAGCCTGTCGCCGATTGGCATGGCGCCCGCGCCGAGAAGATCGATAGCGGCAATATCGGCGAAGCTGAGCTTCTGGATGTTGCTCACGGTCAGGCGGCCGTCTCGCCCCGCCACGGTGTCGGTGATCTGGTGACCCGATTCGGTACGCGTGATCAGGTACTCGTCGTGTGCACCATGCAAGCTGACCAAGTTGGTTCCCGCGCCTCCATCGATCGTGGCATCGCCCCGACCGGCTTCGATCACGTCATCGGCCGCCCCACCCGTAATCCGATCCGCGCCACCACCAGCGTAAATAATGCTGCCGCCCGCCGAGGCCTGGATGCGATCACCATTTGGGCCTGCGTAGATAACGGACTTGCCGGTACCACCAATGATGTCGTTGCGGCCGCTGCCACCGACGAGCACATCGTTGCCACCGCCACCGATCAGCAAGCTATCGCCCGAGCCGCCCTTGATGAAAACTCCGCGTTGACCGCCGCTGGCGATGATGTCCCTACCCCGCCCTCCTTGCGCGATGGTCAACCCGGCCTTGGCCATGTTCAGCCCAACGCCCTGCTCCCCCACGATCAGCGCCGTGTCACGCCCGCCATTGCCGTGCATGTTCGCCCAATCGTCACTGGCGCTGATCACGAATACATCATCGCCCGCCCCGCCGTGATAGGTATTGCTACCAGCGCCGCCGACCAGCCAGCTGCCACCCGGGGCTGCGGTCAAGACATCATCGCCTGCGGCGCCGTACAGCGTGTCCACGCCGAGCGCAGCGGCGTCCAGAGTGCTGCCTTGAGGACTCTGGCTGATATAAGCCCGCCGGGAAGTGGGCCCACTTGATGAAGTCAGTACCGTACCATCCCCCTGGGCCTCGATCCGATTGCCGACGGTATCGGCGAGGAACCTCACCGCCAGTACTTCCCGGTCCTCGCCATTGACGGTGAATGCACTGCGGGAGATGACCTGGTTACCCTGACGTGCTTCCCCCACCGGCTCGACCTGACCGAGCTTGATTTGGCTGATGCCATGCTCCTGCAATGCCTTCAATTCTCCGGCATCGGCACGCCCGTCGTGGTTGCCATCGACCCACACCTTCAATTGTGCCCAGACAGCATCTTCAACGTTGATACTGCCATCGGCGTTGGCGTCCACGCTTGCCAGGGCGGCGAAGCCATCTTTGAACGGTGTTTCGCCGGAACTGCCATCACTACCGGCTTTGCCTCCGTAGTATTCGGAAAACAGTTGGCTGATGTTGCTCACCTGCCCGGTGCCGTTGTCATGTACCAGCATCCCGGTCACACGATCTGCCCAGCCTGTACGACGTAACGTACCGCTGTTATCGACATCGAACAGCACGCCGTCCTCGATACCGGCCAAGCCCACACCTTGCCCGCTCAGATCGAGTAACAGAGGGTCGACGAAGGTGTTCACCGTGGTCATCGCCGCCAGCCCGTTGAGCACCACTGCGTTACGCAGGCTGAAGTCCGGCTGTTCGCTACCCTCCCGATAGAACTGGGCGAGGTGCTGGTTCGGCCGCACGTTGGGGTCGAGCTGGATCTCGCCGGGGCGGATACCCCCGGTGGTCAAGCTGCCCAACTGGGCGGAGGTGAAGTCGGTGTTGTCGAGGGTGCTGTCGGTGAAAGCGATGCTGTGGGTCAGGCGGCGGTTGACGTAGCCGCTGGAGACGTCGTTGCGGATGTCATCTTGGCCTTGGAGGTCGCGACGGGATTCAGTTGCGGGGGTAATTTCGATATCCAAGGATGAATCCATAGGTTCTACTTTTTCAGTACTTATGAGTTCGGATATCGCACTGGCCAAGCCATTTCCCGTAACCTCGCTTATCGAATAAAGAAACGATGCGATGGCCCCCGGCGAGTCAATACGGGATTTCCAATACTTGGCCAGGGGACGTAAATCATCCGGAGCCATTGCAGTAGTGTTAGCCATGATACTATCAGTTCGAATTGACAACCATAGCTCACTAACAGGGCTTCCCGCCGCGTCAAGTACCTCTTTCCAATATGACTCACGCCGCTCCGGATAGGTTAATTCAAATACAGCATTCAGAGTCCAGGCATCTTTCGATCTGCCTAGACCCTCAAAAACCTTACTGTGAAATGTCCAAACTTCCATATGATCTGGATCACCACCAGCCCTCCCTTCGCTCACCCTGCGCTCTTGAAGTTCCAGATAAGCCTTTCCCATCTCCAACCTTACTTGCTCTACATCTGCTTCACTCATGGGACGCCCGGCATCTGCTTCAGTTCTCCTCATGAAATTTATAGCAGCCAACCCTGCTATGGAGTTACCCTTAGCAACGCCGTTGGCAAGTATCGCATATCGATCCCCCTTCATAGCCATGTAATCATACATATCGCCAACACCTTTGGAATCCAAGATATTACGCGCCTTTTCTAAATCTTCCTTGGTCAACCCAGACATTATTCACCTCGCTTTATACTAGCAATTAAAAACTCTTCCACTGAGCGTCTAACCTTCAACCATTGCCCCAACTTGTCAGGGCGCATTATCACCTTGACCAGTACGTCCCCGAACACCACGAAAGTCATTTCGCATGAATAGTAATTCGGTATTTTTGGCCGCCAGTCGCAATACCCCACAGAAGTCATATCATCGAGCTCGCCTTCCCAGTAGATAAGCTTCTTGTGATTTTCAAAGACAGCGTCACGCGCCTCTACGCGATAGAGGCTGTATGACTCATCGTATTCAGCAACCGTTATTGTTTCTGCAGGGCTCTTCCGCAGAAGAAATTCGAGCTTAAGTCGTAAATCTCCCTCTCTTGCAGTTATCGGGGCCACAGCGACCAATAACCCTTCATGCTCCAAGCCCTGCCTAAACACCAAGCTATCGTCCGCCGGAGCAAGTCCCGGCCAGGTCATTGATAAAAAAACAGATACAAGACTTGCGTCACAGCCTTTTTTGTTATTGACAAAATCAGGATCAAAAGAGCTTTTTCCTTCGTACTCTGGCCAGAACGGAAAATACAACCTTGAAAATTCGTATACCTTCCCTGATATTTTCCCACATACTATAGGATCAACGGCTATCCTCTCCCTTTTCTTCCACGGCTCACTTTTCCAGGCCACACTTATCATCACGACCACGGGAATCAATAAGAGTACAGCAGCACAAACTCTTAGAAAATTCCAAGCCCACAGGCAAAACCGAAAGAACAGTTTCCTCATAATCACTCAGCGCTCCTTCAAGCTTTCTTGCATATGCCACCGCATGGGGCCCAGGAAGTAACTTATAATTCTGCGCCTATCTACAACGACCTCCGCCCGCTATGTCATACCCGCAGCAAGTGGCAACTCTTCATCTCCTACGCCCCCCTGAGCGAGCTCTGCATATTTATCTCCATTTGCAGCCAACAGGTCGTAAATCGCTGACAGCCCCTTACCCTCTAGAGCGACACTCGCCTCTTCAATATCTGCAACCTCGAGCCTGATCATTTACCTTCTCCTTGTTTTACACTTCGCTTTAGAAATTCCTCAACTCTATTTACCATACTCCTCCACTCCCCTAGCTTACCCCGCAGAAACTTAACACTCACAAGAGCATCCCCACCAGAAAGCACAAACTTCAAATCGCAGTAAGAATTATCTTCATCATACGCCCTTACACAATAAACTATGTATTGCATGCGCCCATCCTTTTCCAGCCAGAAAAAGTCCTGCTTATCTCCAGGAAAAACTCTACTGACACCCTCTACATATGTCATTCCAATGTTTGGTTCGTAACCTGCCTGTTCAAACGCCGTTATCGGGGTTGCCCGAAGATAACTTTTGAGTCTCTTTTCTAACCCGGTCGCCCCATGAACCCAGGGCTCGACGGCAACGGTCACGCCACCAAAACTGAAAGATGTTGCCTCACCGTAAGGGACAGGCTGCATCTCCGGCCAACTCATTGCCATATAGAGCGAGACCAAATTTGCACCACAGCCTTTTTTGTTGTTTACGAAACCCGGCTCCCAGGAACTTTCACCTTCATATTCCGGCCAATAGATTACATATCTCCTAGGAAGCTCATAAACAACACCTGAGATCTTTCCACATACCATTGGACTAGAGGCAGTGAATTTCTTGGGTGCCCAAGTCGAGGTAGTAGCAACGGCAACCAACAGCCAGACGATACTTAGAAATAACAATAGCTTGCTGAGGCGCCACAACACACGACCAAAAAAATTGCCAATCGCACTCAGCCTCCCGAGCAGCACCTTCAAAAAAAACAAAAAATATTTGAACGTAACCATTACCCCCCTAGAGCCAGCCTACCTATATCAGGCACTAGGCCAACTGAGCTTCAGACAAATCATAAGCGACTTCGAAATTTCTTTCGCACAGCACGGATATCCTGCCCCTAGCTCCGAAAGTATCTGAACCCATGAGTCCAACACCATGAAAACCTGCTATAGCAGCCAAAATTACTGCGCAGGGTACATCGCCGACAGGCCTTCATTTTTCAGCAAGACCCTCGCAAGTTCTATATCAGAATGGCTTAGCCTCGTCACACCTCCCTATTTTTCATTAGACTTCAAGAAATTCTTGGATTGCAAAGCTATTTCATTCCATTTATCTAGCTTATCCCACCCACATTCGATCTTCACAATACTTTGCCTGTCATCATATGGTGCAATTGGCCTTGGTTTTCCACTGAGCATGACATATCCGAAAGCCAGCCCCGCACAACCAGCAGGAACACATAAAGCGACTGCCGCACTAACTCTAAGTGCATTCCATACAATCTCGTATAGCATTATCCAGCCGCCTTTTTTTTGCGCTCGCTCCGAACTCATTTTTATCGCTCCACTAGACTTTCATTCATATGCCGCTGCAGCGGGCTCAGGAAATAACTTATAACTTTCCGCCTATCTACAATTACTTCCGCACGCACAGACATTCCCGCTGTCAACGGCATATCCTTTTCCCCTATGCGCAACGTTTCCTTACCCAATTGGACCCGAGCGCTATAGACCAAGCCCCGCCGCTCGTCCTCAATGGCGTCATGTGAAATGCTCTGAACTACACCAGGCACAACCCCGTACTTGGTAAACGTGAACGTCTCGACTTTCACTTCCACCGGCTGCCCCGGATACACAAAGCCGATATCCTTGTTCTCGACTTTCACTTCCACTTCCACCGGCTGGCCCGTTGGCACAATGACCATCAATGTCTGCGCGGGTGTAACCACACCACCTTGGGTATGGATGGCCAATTGCTGGACGGTACCGTCAACGGGTGATGTCAGAACCTTGAGGCGATGGCGCTGCTCGGCCTTGTTCAATTCCTGTTCAAGGGTTGCAATGCGCCGCTGCGCATCACCGTGAAGATCGAGCATGGCTCTGCGCAGCTGGGCAATGGCACCGCTTCGACGGTGCTGAGCGGCAAGCCGTGCAGCGTTCAGTTCGTCGATGCGTGAGCGCTGGAGTGCCAGTTCGCGCTCTTGCTCCAGGCGGGCCTGTTCCTTTTCCAGGTAGGTGTGCTTGGCCACGGCCGATTCACTGAACAAAAGCTTGTAATCCGCCGTCAGTTGGCGGGTGATAACCAGCAGTTGCCGGAGCGCGTCAGCCCGGCCCTGGGCAGAACGGATTTCGGCAGCGCGTTGACCGATTTCGGCATCAGCCTGCTCCAACGTGGCCTGAAGCTCGAGGTACTGCCCTTCCAGCCAGCGTTGCGCGTTTGCCTGCTGCGCGGCCGTGGCCTGCGGTATCAGTGGTGCCAGGGAAGCAGGCGCGTCATCGCCGTCCAGCGCACTCAGCAGTGTGCTGGCTCGTGCCTGGTCGATCCGCGCCGCCAGCAGTTCGCTGCCCAAGCGCTTTACATCGGCCTCGGTCAACTGCCCTTCCAGCTCGACCAACGCATCGCCTTTGCGCACTGCCTGGCCATCGACGACATGGATCGCCTGCACCACCGCGACCTCGCTGGCCTGGATCAGCTTGCTCCTGCCGCTGGGTACGATCTTGCCCTCGGCACTGGCAACGACGTCGATCTCACCGATGCAAGCCCAGACAAGCGCCAGCCCGATGAACGTCAGCAGGCTCCACTGCAGGTAGCGCGGCAAGGGATGTACTGGTGTTTCCTGCAGGGACAGTGCCGCAGGCAAAAAGGCCAGCTCATCCGGCTCACGGATGGGGCCATCCATGCGTCGGCGCTGTCTCCAGGCCCCTCGCCACGCTTCTCGATAGCGCTCGAAAAGCTCCTTGAAGGCCGTGCTCATACGGCAGCCCCAAGTTGCAGCCGATACAGATAGGCGTAGGTGCCTTGTGGCTTGCCCACCAACTCGTCATGAGGCCCTTGCTCGATGATCTGCCCGCGCTCCATGACCACGATACGGTCGGCGTGACGTACAGCCGAAAGCCGGTGGGCAATTATGATCACCGTGCGCTGCGCGCAGATCCGCGCCATGTTCTGCTGGATGATCCGTTCGGACTCATAGTCCAGCGCGCTGGTGGCCTCGTCGAAAATCAGGATGCGTGGGTTGCCGAACAGCGCCCGGGCGATGGCAATGCGCTGTCGCTGGCCACCTGACAGGCTGGCACCGTGCTCGCCGACCAAGGTTTCATAGCCATCCGGCAATTCGAGGATGAACTCGTGGGCCCCCGCCAGCGTCGCTGCGGCGATGACCTCTTCAAGCGGTGCCGCCGGGTTGCCAAGGGCGATGTTCTCCCGCACGGTGCGCCGAAATAGCACGTTCTCCTGCAGCACCACACCGATATGCCGACGCAGTGAAGCCACATCGGCTACCGCCAAGTCAGCACCGTCGAGCAATACCCGCCCCCGCTCGGGTGAGTACAACCTCTGGATCAGGCGTGTCAGCGTGCTCTTGCCTGACCCCGAGCGACCTACAATGCCAACCACTTCTCCGGCAGCAATCTTCAGGCTGACATCGCGCACGACTTCCCCCCCGTCCGGCCGGTAGCGAAAACACACACGATCGAGCTCGATCTGCCCGGCTAGTGCTGGCAGCACCGTACCCTTGCCCTGGTTGACCTCGGTACGGGTGTTGAGAATGTCGCCCAGGCGTTGAATCGATACGCCTGTCTGCTGGAAGCTGGTCCAGAGTTGAGCCAGCCGGATAATGGGTTGCGAGACGCGCCCTGCCAGCATGTTGAAGGCGATCAGTTCGCCCACCGTGAGTTCGCCGTCGATGACCAGGCGAGCCCCCAGCCACAACGTGGCGACCGTGACCAGCTTGCCGATCAGGCCTACGCTCTCATTCGCGAGGTTGGAAAGGCTCTGGGTCTTGAAGCTGGCCGATACATAAGCTGCCAACTGATTGTTCCAGCGCCGGGTAATCTGCGGTTCCACGGCCATCGACTTCAGCGTATCGATGCCGTTCACCGCCTCCACCAGAAATGCTTGATTCTCGGCGCCGCGCTGGAAACTCTGATCGATCCGCGCCCGCAGCAGTGGGGTAACGACCAGGGATACGAGAAAATATAAAGGCAATGAGCCGACGACCACCAACGTCAACCAGCCGCTATAAAGGAACATGACAGCGATGAAGACCACCGTGAACACTACATCCAGCAACAGCGTGATACTGTTGTTGGTCAGGAAACTTCTGATGTTCTCCAGTTCGCGTACTCGGGCAACCGAGTCACCGACTCGCCTGGCCTGAAAGTAGGCGGCGGGAAGATCGACCAAGTGCCTGAACAGTCTTGCACCTAGTTCGACATCAATCCTTGACGCTGTATGAGCTGCCACATAAGTACGCAAACCACTCAGCAATGTTTCAAATAGAACCACGACCAACAAGCCCAGGGCGATAACATCCAGTGTGGTCAACCCACGATGCACCAGTACTTTGTCCATTACCACTTGGAAGAACAGAGGTGTCAGCAACGCCAATATCTGAATGACCAAGGAGACAACAAGCACTTCGCCAAATAGCCGCCTGTACTTCACCACGGCTGGAATGAACCAGGTCAGATCGAAACGCGACAGCCCATGCGGCAACTGGGCATCGGAGCGAACCAGAATGAGTTCTCCCGACCAGCGCATGGCAAGTTCTGCCAAGGTCAGTGCTTGTGGTGCACGGGAATCTGGGTCTTGCACCAGAACCTGCTCACCTTCCGCGCGAGCGATGATGAAATACTCACCACGCGTATCCACGGCTATGGCAGGCAATGGCGCATGCTTAAGCCGATTCGGATCGATGCTGCGATGCTTGGCCTTGAGACCTAGTTGCTGAAATGCCCGGAGTATTGCGCCAGTCGAGAATCGCTCACCCGCTGGTGCATGGTCGTGCTGCAACTGCTCGGCAGAGACAGCTATATCATGATAACGCGCCAGCGTGATCAGACAGACCAGCCCACTTTCAATAGCGCTGGTATTACACCCATAAGTCAAATCAGGCACCACGCCACCTCATATAAAAACTGAATATGAGGTGATACTAGCCTGAAGCAATAGGACAAGCGTCCTACAAGGCTCCGACAGATGCGTGGGACACTTCTGACTTTAAAGCAATATTCGTAGGAAATTTCCTATTGACGAAAAATTCAATGTAGGAAGTTATACCTAGCGTCGTAGGAAAGAATGACTAAAATTAATCATATCCACTCTAGAATGGGCATTTGAGTGGATATGTCGGAAATCAACGGATCAAGGCACCCAGCCCATCGAGCAACCGCTGCAAAGCCCCTTGATTGGCCCGCATTACCGCCCTGCCCGCCTCGCCCATGCGCTGTGCATCCTGCGGCAACTCGACCAGCCGCCGCACTGCTTCGGCCAGCCCGTCGGCATCATCCACCTGCTGCAACGCCCCCGCCTCGCGCAGCATCGCGCTGATTTCAAGGAAGTTGAACACATGCGGCCCCATCAGTACCGGCAAGGCCAGCGCCGCGGGCTCCAGCGGGTTGTGCCCGCCGGTCGCCACCAGGCTGCCACCGACGAAGGCAATGTCGGCCAGGGCATAGAGGAACAGCAGTTCGCCCATGGTATCGCCGAGCAATACGCGAGTCTGCGCATCGACCGGCGTGCCGGCAGAGCGGCGCGCGGTGGTGAACTGTTCGCTGCACAGCGCATGCACCGCTGCGAAGCGCTCCGGGTGGCGCGGCACCAGGATCAGCAAGGCATCACCATGCACCTGCAGCAACTGCCGGTGCGCCTGCAGGATCAGCGCATCCTCGCCTTCATGTGTACTGGCCGCGATCCACACCGGGCGCTGTGCAGCCCCCCACTGTTCACGCAATGCCTTGGCACGCGGCAACAGTTGCTCATCGATCTTCAGGTCGAACTTGATCGAACCGGTGACCTGCACGCACTCCGGACGCGCACCCAGGTCACGGAAGCGCTGGGCCTCGGTTTCGGTCTGCACGGCAATCAGGCTCATCTCGGCCAGCATCGGCCGGGTCAGCCCGGCAAAGCGCCCATAGCCACGGGCCGAGCGCTCAGACAAGCGTGCGTTGGCCAGCGCTACCGGAATGCCGCGCTTCGCACACTGGTGGATGTGGTTGGGCCACAGCTCGGTTTCCATGATGATGCCCAGCTTCGGCCGCACATGGTCGAGAAAGCGCCCTGCCGCCCAAGGCAGGTCGTAGGGCAGGTAGCAATGCTGCACGCGAGGTTCGTCGGCGAACATGGCGCGAATGCGCTCTGAACCGGTCGGGGTCATGCAGGTAAGCGTGATTGGCATTTCCGGGTAGGCCTTGAGCAAGGCGCGCACCATCGGTGCCGCCGCAATGCTCTCGCCCACCGATACCGCGTGCACCCAGATGCCGCCCCGGCGCATGGGCGGCAGCCTGAAAGCAAAGCGCTCGCCAATGCGTTGACCATAGGCCGGCGCCTTGCGCGCGCGCAGATAAAGGCGCAGCGCAACCAGCGGCAGGCCCAGGTGAAACAACAAGGTATAGAGAGTTCTGTTCATGGCCGCGGAGTTTACCCGATCGCGCGCAGGTGCACCGCAAAGCGCTCGGCCAGCCACTGCGCAGCAGGCCCCAGCGGCTCGTCGCGGCGCCAGGCCAGTTCCACCACCAAGGCCGGTGGCCGCCACTCGCTGTCCAGTTCGACCATGTGCGCCTGATAGGTCGGGTACTGCACCACGTGCCGCGGCAGCCAGGCCCAGCCCAGGCCACGCATCAGCAGTTCGGCCATGGCGTAGAAGCTGTCGGCGCGCCATACCTGCGGGCTGATCGCTTCGCCGCCGGGGTAGCCGCTTTGCTGCGGGGCAATCAGCAATTGTCGGTGGCGCGCCAGTTGCTGCCGGGTAACCCGGCCTTCGCCGGCGAGCGGGTGACCGACCGCGCATACCGTGACCATTTCGACGCTACCCAAGGCGCGCCGCTCCAGCGAAGCCGGGATGCTCTCGTGGTGGAAGAACAGTCCAAGATCGGCGCGCCGCTCCACCAGCTTGCGCGCCACATCGCCCTGGGCACCGCTGGCCAGCTGCACCTCCAGGAACGGGTAGCGGCTGGCCAGTTCGTCGAGGCTGTCAATGACCGGCTGATAGGGCATGGCTTCGTCCTGGGCGACCCGCAACAAGGCCTCCTGCCCGCGCATCAGCGCCAACGCACGGCCATCCAGACGCTCGCACTGGCGCAACAGTTCGCGGGCATCTTCCAACAGGGCGCTGCCGTTCTCGGTCAGCTTGGGTTGCCGGCCACTGCTGCGCTCGAACAAGGTTACCCCCAGGTCGGTTTCGAGCAGGGCGATCGCGCTGCTGATTGCCGACTGGGCCTTGCGCTGCTCGCGGGCCACGGCAGAGAACGAGCGCAGTTCTGCAACGCGCAGGAAAGTACGCAACTGTTCAAGGTTCCAGTGCTCGGCCATCGACCTATCTCGCATAGTGATAGGTAATGACTTTACCCCATTCGGGGTGGGACTAGAATCTGCGGCCAGCTAACGGAGGATCTCGCCATGAATGCCTACACCTACCTCGCCATCGCCATCTGCGCCGAAGTCATCGCCACCGCTTCCATGAAAGCGGTGAAAGGCTTGAGTACGCCCTTGCCGTTGCTGCTGATGGTGGTTGGTTACGGCATTGCTTTCTGGATGCTGACCCTGGTGGTGCGCAGCATTCCGGTGGGGATCGCCTATGCCATCTGGTCGGGGCTGGGGATTGTGCTGATCAGTGTGGCAGCGCTGGTGATCTATGGGCAGAAGCTGGATGTGCCAGCGATGCTGGGGATGGCCATGATTGTGGGTGGGGTGGTGGTGATTCAGCTGTTTTCGAAGACGGCTGGGCATTGAGGCAGCCTGTACGGGCCTTATCGCCGGCAAGCCAGCTCCCACAGAGTTGATACAGGCCGCAGGGTCAACGCCATCCCTGTGGGAGCTGGCTTGCCGGCGATAGGGCCATCACAGGTATACCCTGTATACTTGCCAGCTGTCCCAGTCTTCGAGGTACCGCCATGCCATCCGCCATTTCCACTGACGTACTGATCGTCGGCGCAGGGGTCGCAGGCCTCTGGCTCAATGCCCGCCTGCGCCGGCTGGGCTACTCGACAGTACTGGTGGAACGCGCCAGCCTTGGCGGCGAGCAGACCATCAAGTCTCAGGGCATCATCCATGGCGGCACCAAGTACGCCCTGCATGGCGCCCTCACCGGCGCTTCGGAAGCCATCGCCGACATGCCGCGACGCTGGCGCGAAGCGCTGAGCGGCAGCGGCGAGCTGGACCTGACCCGCACTCGCCTGCTGTCCGACGCCCATTACCTGTGGTCGCCTGGCACCCTGGCCGGCAATCTCACCAGTTTCTTCGCCAGCAAGGCCGTGCGCGGCCGGGTCGACCAGGTGAAGGGCGAGCAACTACCGCCCGCGCTGCAGGACCGCGCCTTCAAGGGCAAGGTCTATCGCCTGGCCGAGCTGGTCATCGACGTGCCCAGCCTGCTGGCCAACCTGGCTGAGCTGGCAGGCGACAGCCTGCTGGCCGGTGAGCACATCGAGCCGCTGCGCGAGGGCGAAGACCTGGTTGGCCTGCGCGTCGACGAGCGCGACATCCGCGCACAGCGTATCGTGCTCAGCGCCGGCGCCGGCACCGAGCAGCTGCTGCATGCCCTGGGCCTGAACCAGCCAGCCATGCAGACACGCCCGCTGCATATGGTGATGGCCAAGGGTACCAACCTTAAACCGCTTTATGCCCATTGCCTGGGCGGCGGGCCGAAGCCACGGGTGACGGTGACCACCCACCCGGCCGCCGATGGCCAGTGGGTCTGGTACCTGGGTGGCGACCTGGCCGAAGCCGACGGCGTTGCCCGCGAGCCGGCTGCGCAAATCGCCGCGGCACAGAAAGAAATCGCCAGCCTGCTGCCATGGGTCGACCAGAGCCAAGTGCGCTGGGCCACCCTGCGGGTCGACCGAGCGGAACCGGCGCAATCGGGCCTGGTACGCCCGGACAACGCCTTCCTCGCCGACCAGCAACGCCTGCTGGTGGGCTGGCCGACCAAGCTGGCCCTGGCACCGGACTTCAGCGACCGGGTCATCAGCCACCTGGAGCGCGACGGTATCCGCCCACAGGCGCAGGCCGACCTGGCTGACCTGCCACGCCCACCGCTGGGCGTACCGGCCTGGGAGCAACTGCTGCCATGAGCCTGCCGACCCTGCACGACTTCCATCGCCCCTTGGGCAGCACCGGTTTAAAGGTTTCGCCGCTGGGCCTGGGCACGGTCAAGCTGGGCCGCGATCAGGGCGTCAAGTACCCTACCGGTTTCACCATCCCCGGCGACGACGAAGCCCGCCTGCTGCTGGCCCAGGCCCACGAGCTGGGTATCAACCTGATCGACACCGCCCCAGCCTACGGCCGCAGCGAAGAACGCCTGGGCCCGCTACTGCGCGGCCAGCGCGATGAATGGGTGATCGTCAGCAAGGTTGGCGAAGAGTTCGACAACGGCCAATCGCACTTCGATTTCAGCGCCGCCCATACCCGCCGCTCGGTGGAGCGAAGCCTGCGCCGCCTGGAAACCGACCGCATCGAATTGGTGCTGGTGCATTCGGACGGCAACGACCTGGCGATCCTCGAACAGCAGGAGGTTTACCAGACCCTTGCCGAGCTCAAGCAGGAGGGCAAGATCCTCGGCTTCGGCCTGTCTGGCAAGACCGTCGCCGGCGGCCTGAAGGCACTGGAGCAAGGCGACTGCGCCATGGTCACCTACAACCTCAACGAACAGGCAGAACGCCCGGTGCTGGACTACGCTGCCGAACACGGCAAGGCCATCCTGGTGAAGAAGGCACTGGCCAGTGGGCATATCTGCCTTGCCCCGGGCGTTGACCCGGTACAAGCCAGTTTCGAGCTGCTGTTCGCCCACCCGGGCGTGAGCAGTGCTATCGTCGGCACCATCAATCCGTTGCACCTGGCCCACAACGTGGCCACCGTCGCCCGTATTCTGGGCCAGCATTGAGTTGCCCCAGGCCCATGGGCCTGGACTGACCCGACGCAAGGAGGAGCCTCGTGGCGCGAACGCTGATCCGCAAGAACCCGAGCAACTTCAAGACACTACCGCTACATGTCGAGGCCACGCCCGAAGGTCTGATCTACCAGAGCATCGGGATGCCGCTGAATTTTGCCCAGATCCAACAACGACGCAAGGCTATCCAGCTGCCCGACGTGCAGCGCTTCGTGATCGAACTGGCCAACCTTGGCGTGTCGGTACGGCTGACCCTGCATTGGCAGAACCGCGATTACTGGGTGCTGGTACGTCAGCGCCGGCAAGACCGTGGCGATGTGGTGCTGAAACTGATTTCCGGCTATGTGCCGGCGCAGGAGCTGAACCTGCCATTGCACACGGCCGTGCAGGAAGTGGCCGAGGAATGCTTGCTGGAAACCCCGGAAGGCTGGCTGGGCGGGCGCTTCAATGACACCTGGCTGCCGATTCCCTACGCTGCTGCCCTGCATTACCGCGAAACGCCGCACTTCGTGCTGGCCCCGGAGTCCGGTGCCGCGCGCCCGGTGCACTGCGGCAAGCTGATGCTGCTGGAGCGGCCACGCGCGTATGTGCACTTGCCCACCGCCTCGCTGCAACTGATCTACGATATGCGCCTGCAGGTACCACGGGACGCCAAGAAGCTCAGCCTGTTCCACGTTGATGAGCGGCTGGAGGGCGACCAACTGGTGGCGCGGCTAAATCGCAAACGACCAGACCTGTACCTGATGCCATTGAAGGACGGCCAGCCACTGGCTGAGCTGTATACCGTGAAGAAGGACGAACTGGTGCCGGCAAGCACGCGCGGGCTGTACCTGGCCGAAAGTTTTGCCCGGCAGGATGGCTGGGTGGTCACGGACGAGCGGGTGCGCTGGAAGGATTGGGTGAAGCAGCAGGGGTTGGTGGAGAACAAGCCGGTGCGGGCATCGCACCTGCAGCGGTTTGGCGACAAGGCGCTAGCGCTGCTGGAGCGGGCGCGTACTTCGCTGCATAAATGATGATTGGGGCCGCCAGGCGGCCCTTCGCGGGCATGCCCGCTCCCACAGGAGCGGTGTAATCCTCAAGCCTGCGCCGTACTTGTGGGAGCGGGCACGCCCGCGAAGGGCTGCACAGCAGCCCCAAAGCATCAGTTCTTGCGAATCTTCTCGACGATCGCCGTGGTCGAGCTGTTCTCGACCAGCCCCAGCACCTTCACGGTACCGCCATAGGCCTTGACGATATCGGCACCCACCACCTGGTCGATGCCATAGTCGCCACCCTTGACCAGCACGTCCGGCTTGACCTGGCTCAGCAGGTTCTCCGGCGTGCCCTCGGGGAAGCTGATGACCCAATCCACTGCCCCCAACCCGGCCAGTACGGCCATGCGCCGGTCGACGCTGTTGATCGGCCGGCCCGGCCCTTTCAGGCGGCTGACCGAGGCATCGTCATTGACCGCGACGATCAGGCGATCGCCTTGGGCCCGCGCCTGTTCCAGGTAAGTGACATGCCCGGCATGCAGGATGTCGAAGCAACCATTGGTGAAGACGATCTTCTCTTTGTGCGCCCGCGCGTCGTCGATGGCCAGCAGCAGTTGCTCCAGGCCCAGCACGCCGCGCTCGGAGCCTTCCTCACGCTGGATCGCCCGGCGCAGCTCGGGGGCGCTGATCGCAGCCGTACCCAGCTTTCCGACCACGATGCCCGCTGCCAGATTGGCCAGGGCCACCGCGTGGGGCAGGTCCTCGCCGGCAGCGATGGCCGCGGCGAGAGTGGAGATGACGGTATCACCGGCACCGGTCACATCGAACACTTCACGCGCCCGCGCCGGTAGGTGCAGGGCCGGCTGGCCGCTGCGCAGCAGGGTCATGCCGTGCTCGCCACGTGTCACCAGCAAGGCGCCCAGGTCCAGGTCCTGCAGCAGCTGCAAGCCCTTGGCTACCAGCTCGGCCTCATCGGCGCAACGGCCGACGATGGTCTCGAACTCGCTGAGGTTGGGAGTGATCAGGCTGGCGCCACGGTAGATGGAAAAATCCTTGCCCTTGGGGTCGGCCAGCACCGGAATGCCCTTGGCCCGCGCGGCCTGGATCAGGCTCTGGTGGTTTTTCAGTGCGCCCTTGCCGTAGTCGGACAGGACCAGCACCTTGACGCCCTCGAGCAGGCTGTCGACCTCCGCACCCAGCGACAGCGGGTCGGTAGCGAATGGCTCTTCGAAATCGATGCGCAGCAACTGCTGGTGACGGCTCATTACCCGCAGCTTGACGATGGTCGGCTGGTGCGCAATGCGCTGGAACACCGAGCGCACGCCTGCAGCTTGCAGGCTGTTGGCCAGGCTGTCGGCGGCCTCATCCTGGCCGGTGACGCCAATCAGCGAAGCCGGTGCACCCAGGGCGGCGATGTTCAAGGCAACGTTGGCCGCGCCGCCGGGGCGATCCTCGATCTGATCGACCTTGACCACCGGGACTGGCGCTTCAGGCGAGATACGTGAAGTACCGCCATGCCAGTAGCGGTCGAGCATGACATCGCCGACCACCAGTACCGGGGCTTGATCGAAACGCGGCATGGACAACTTCATGGGCAACCCATATGGAAATAATGAACAGGGACAGGATATTAGCACAGGGTAGACGACGGCTTTATGGCCAGATCACCCCAGGAAAATTCCCGTGACAATCGGGGCCGCGATGGCCCCGATCAGCGAGGGGTCAGGTGATATCGGCCTTGGCCGGCTCATCCAGGCCCATGGCATGCAGGCGGGCATAATGGCCATTGGCCGCAAGCAGCTCGGCATGGGTGCCGCGCTCGACCAGGCGCCCCTGGTCCATGACCAGGATCTGGTCAGCTTTCTCGATGGTCGACAGACGGTGGGCGATCACCAGCGTGGTACGGCCCTGCATCACATGGTCCAGGGCAGCCTGGATATGCCGCTCGGACTCGGTATCCAGCGCCGAGGTGGCTTCGTCGAGGATCAGCAGCGGCGCATTCTTCAGCAGTGCCCGGGCAATCGCCAGGCGCTGGCGCTGGCCGCCGGAGAGCAGTACGCCGTTCTCACCCACTTCGGTATCGAAGCCTTTCGGCAGCCGGTCGACGAACTCCTTGGCATAGGCATCGGCCGCAGCGGCTTCGATGTCGGCGCGCGGGGCGCCGGCCAGGTCGCCATAGGCGATGTTGTTGGCCACGGTATCGTTGAACAGGGTGACATGCTGGGTCACCTGCGAAACGTGGCGACGCAGGTTGCGCAGGCGATAGTTCTCGATCTCCACGCCATCGAGCAGGATCTGCCCCTGGTCGTGGTGATAGAAGCGCGGTATCAGCGCTGCAAGCGTAGACTTGCCACTGCCGGAGCGGCCGACCAGTGCAATCATCTGCCCTGGCTCGGCTACGAAGCTGATATCGCTCAGCACCTCACGCTCGGTACCCGGGTAGGTGAAGCTGAGGTTGCGCACTTCCAGGCGCCCTTCCACCCGCTCCTTCTCGACGGTACCGGTATCCACTTCAGGCTCTTCGTCCAGTTGCTCGAAGATGCTTTCGGCGCCGGCCAGGCCCTTCTGGATGGTCGAGCTGACTTCCGAAAGCTGACGTATCGGCTTGGGCAACAGGCCGGCGGCGGTGATGTAAGCCACCAGATCACCGGCAGTGGAATCACCGCGCAGGAACAGCACCAGGAACATCAGCGCGGCCATGGCGGTGTAGATCACCAGCTGCAGCATCGGCGTGTACAGCGAGCCGGTCTTGGTCATGTGCAACTGCTTGTCGGTATTGCTCTGGCTGGCCTTGCCGAAACGCTGCTCCTCGTAGGCCTCGCCGCCGAAGCTGCGCACCACGCGGTAGCCCTGGATGGTTTCCGAGGCGACATGGGTGACGTCGCCCATGGCTACCTGGATTTTTTTGCTCTGCTTGCGGAATTTCTTGCTGGCGACGCTGACCATCACCGCGATTACCGGCAGGATGGCGACCATAACGAGGGTCAGGTGCCAGTTCATCCACAGCAGGTAACCAAACAGGAACACCACGGTCAGGCCTTCGCGGATCACCACCTTGATCGCATCGGTCGCAGCACCAGTGACCATGGTCACGTTGAAGGTGATGCGCGAGATCAGGTGCCCGGAGTTGTGGTTGTCGAAGTAGCGGTTAGGCAGCACCAGCAGCTTGTTGAACAGTTCCACACGCAGGTCGTGCACCAGGCACAGGGAAACCTTGGCCAGGAAGTAGTTGCCGAGGAACGAGCCCAGACCCTGCCACGCGGCGATCAGGATAATCAGCAGCGGCACCGCCTGCAGCAGTTGCAGGTCGCGCAGGTAAGGAACGTTTGGGAACAACACCGCTTCGGGGTTGCTCAACCCATCTACGAAATACTTCAGGATCCCGGCCAGCATCGGCTGGGTCGAGGCAAAGATCACGAAACCGATGATGCTCAGCAGGAAAATGCCGACATAGGGTTTCACATAGCTCAGCAGCCGGAAGTAGATCTTCAGGCTGGAGGTGTGTTCCGCCGGTCGCGGTGTTTCGGCCATTATCAAGCTCGCTGTTCAGGTTGAACCGGAAATTTTACCACAGGCATCATTTTCGGCACTCCCCCATGGCAGCAACATGGCCAGGCCCACGGGCAGCCAGCTGATGAACCATTCGGCACGGGGCGTACCAGTGAGGCTGGCGGCATCGAACTGCATGGCCAGGGTGGAGTACACCCAGAAACCGAGCAGGATCTTGCCGAACAATGTGCCACGTGCGCGGACGATTTCGCCCAGGGTGTACAGCCACACCATGACCCACAGCAGCATGCCGGGCAGGCCCATCTCCACTGCGATGTGGGTGAACATGTTGTGGGTATGGTCGAAGTGCATGCCCACTGCATTCACGTCGTAGGCAGCGCCCAGGCCAAGGCCGGTCCAGGGATGTGCGGCAATCATGTCGGCCACGGCATGGAAGATTTCCGGCCGGTAGGACGAACCGCGCTGGGCGATAAGGTCGTAAACGAGATAGAAGGCCAGGCCGGTGGCAATGGCCGCCAGGACGGCAAAAACCCGGCTGTGGCGGTCACGGAACCACAACGGGGCCAGGATCACGGTGAGCACCAGGGCCAGGACTGCCCCACGGCTCTGGCTGAGCATGACAAACAACCCCAGGCACACCAGCGCTACCAGCCACAGCAACTGCAGGCCACGTTGCCGCGGCGGCTCGTAAAGCAGGAAAAGCACGGCTGAACCGATGACATAGGCGCCCAGAATCGGGTGCGATATCTCGCCAATGCCCTCCAGGCGGGCCAGCAAAGGCATGCCCAGCACGCCGTAGAAATGGACTATCGAGATCAGCGCGGCAACGGCCAGCAAAGCGCTGCCGGCCTGCAACAGCTGACGAACGCGGGCTTGGCCAAGCTGGCCCAGCAGCGGGAACGCCAGCAGGAATACCAGGATGTAGAGCAGGCGCTTGGCCTCGCGCCCCGGGTTTTCTGCGGCCGACCAGACCAGGCTGAGCCCACTCCATACCAGCAACAGCAACACACTTCCCCACAAGGCCGGCTGACGCCGCCAGGCCTGCATTATTACGTGCCTTGCGGACCACGCCATTGCCAGGGTCGGCAACCACAGGAACAGCACCAGCCCTTGCTGATAGACCTTGTTGCTCGGTGCCAGGGCAATCGCAGCCAGGAACCAGACCAGACCAAATCCCAACCAGGCTCGCGCCCAGCTTTTTTGATACAACATCCTTTCCCCCGATGAATCAAAGCACCATCCAATGGTGCTACAACATTATTTTCGGCATTATTGCCGGTCATTCTGTTCGCCCGACGACAAGGCTCTATTCATGCAATGCTCCCGGCTCCCCCAGGTCGACTTCGATCAGCTGACACAAGGCGCACAGGTGCTTGAGGCAGATAGCCATGGCGCCAAAGTCTACCTGCTCGCGGATGGTAATTTCCTCAAGGTTTTTCGTAGGAAGCGGCTGATTTCATCTGCACTGCTGCGCCCGTACTCGCAGCGCTTTGTCGACAACGCCGCGCGCCTTGCACAACTGGGCATCCCCACTCTGGAGGTGATCAGCCAGCATAAGCTCGAGCTACCGGGACGAACTGCCGTACTGTACCGCCCGCTGCCTGGGCGTACCTTGCTGCAGATGTCGCGCGATGAGGGTTTCAGCTGGGATACCTATCTGCCACGCCTGATCGAACTGATCCGCCAGCTGCACCGCAGCGGCGTGTATTTCCGCTCGTTGCACCTGGGTAATGTGGTGGTCACACCCGACCAGCAGTTGGGCCTGATCGACGTGGCCGACATGCGCTTCCTGCGCCCACCACTGTCGGCGCGCATGATTCGGCGCAATGTGCAGCATATGGTGCGCTATATCGAGCGGGAGAACCTGGGCGACCGCTTCCCCCTTGCCGCCTTCGAGGCAGCTTTGCTCGAGCGCTGAGCGTCAGCTGCGCAAAAGGCTCTGCGAGCCGTTGCAGAACGCCTGCCAGGCCTGCTCCGGGGCCAGCGCCTGGCGCTGCCGGGCTGCTACCGCCGGGGCACCTATAACCGAGCAACGCTCGATCGCCTCGGCCCAGGCATTTTCATCGGCAACGGGCAGGTAGCCACCGGTGTCCTGCAACTGCTCGCGGAACACCTGCAGGTCGCTGCATACCACCGGCACGTCGGCCATGACCGCCTCCTGCACCACCAGCCCAAGGCCTTCAGAACGCGAAGGCACCAATAGCCAGTCGAATGCCCGATACAGTCGCTGCAGGTCATCGCGGTGACCACTCAGGTGAACGCGCCCGGCCAGGCCCAGCGCGTCGATACGGGCTTGCAGCACCTCACGCAGAGGGCCTTCGCCGATGATTGCCAACTGCAGGTCCGACTGCCGCACACAGGCCTTGGCGAACGCCTCGATCAGCATCTCGAAACCTTTGCTTTCCACCAGTCGCCCGACCGCGCCCAGCATCACCCCTGTTACCTGTGGCAGCTGCAGGGCTTGCCTGGCCGCATCCCTGCTCAACAACGGTTCGGCGAAAGCCAGCGGGTCAAGGGCCATGCGCAAGGTCTGCACCGGCCTGCCCAGGTCGTGTTCGAGTGACGTGGCAAGTGTCTGTGAAACGGCGGCAATACTCAGCCGCTCGACCGGAAACATACGCAGCAGGCGAACATCACTGGCACTCAGACGCGTCTTGCCATGGAACAGCACCTTGGCACGTACTTGCGGAACTTGATGCATCAATGGCAACACCAACCGCGCCACACCGACACCGTCGATCAGCACGACTTCAGCCTGTGCCTCTTTCAGAGCCTTGCGCAAACGCATTCGCAACCATGGGCGCAACAGGCGCCAGAAGTGCCGCCCTTTCAGCGCCCGTGACGGCATATGCCACTCCCGGGTCGAACCAAGCCCACAGCAGAGTCCGCTACCCAGCAGCAGCCAATTACTGATCCGGGCATCGGCACCCGCATGTGACAGAATCTGCCGATGCACCTTGTGGATGGACATGTACGGCGATCCACCCGCCCACATCATATTGACGATGTTCATGGGCCCTCTCCCGCTCACGTAAGGTGGGACAGCGACTTCATTGAACAAAAATGGTGATTCCCATGCCAATCACGGCACCCGCCACCAGCGTCAATGCCAACTTTATCCGATCACGCTTACGACGTTTGGCCTTGCGTTCCACTTCGATGGGCAAGGTCACGTGATTACCAAATCCAGTGTGCAATACTGCATCACCCTCCAAGGTGACCGCTGTCAGATTTAACTCAGCATAGCGTCGGGAAAGTGCCTTCTCTCCAGCATAGGCGGCAAATGGCGCGCAACGCTGGTAATCGCTCAAACGGCGCAACCCGGGGTTGAGCGAAAATGCCTGCCACTCGGCCTTATCGGACAGCAGCGGGTAGCAAGGCACACCGGCGATCAACCGGCGATCCCCCAGGTGGATGTACGGGCTGTGGATGGCCAGGTCATGGGCATGGCTGCGCAGCCACACCTGCAACAGGTCGGGGCTGGCCTCCAGGATGGCCCGAGAGTCCTCGACGAAGCCCTGGCGATAGAAGTGCCAGTCGTCCTCGCAGTGAAAGATGTAGGGCGTCTTGACATGGCTGTAGGCCAGGTCGATAGACGGCAACTGCCCCAACTTGGGCCGGTTTACGAACACCTTGCAGTGCGGTTTCCAGTGCTCAGGCACAGCGGCATGCACGGCATCGTCACCGGAATCTTCGGTGATGAACACTTCGCGAATGGGCGCGGTATTGTAGCGATCGAAACTCTCAAGGGTGTCTTTGAGCAGATCGAACCGCCCACAACTGGTCACGACGAGCGTGACGTCACTCTCATTTGAAAAGCGCACCGGACTCCCTCCGCATTGCGACTATCGACTTTCAACGCCCGCTCCGTAGGCGCGAAAGTTCTAATGTTAGATGCCCAGCTTCAGGCGCAGCCGCTGCCATGCAGACAACGGCGGATGGGGCCTGAGCGCCGGGCGCATGTGGTCGACGATGCTACGTCCAACTGCCCCGAAACTGAAACGGGAAACCGCCAGGTGGCGGCCATTTTCTGCAATCTGCCGGGCCAGTTCAGGGTCCGCACGCAAACGGCGGAGCTTCTCCTGAAGGGTCGGGATGCTGTCATAGAACACTACGTTGTGCATGTCCTGCAGGCCCAGCGCGCGGTTCTCTTCCTCGCCTTGGTCATACGCCAGCAACACACAGCCGCAGGCCATGGCTTCGAAGTTCTTGATCATGTATTCGCCCATGCCAACGTCGGCACTGACGAAGAAGCGGATCCGGTTGAGTGTGTTGCAGTAATCTTCACCCGACTTGGTACGGGTCACCACCAGGTTCTCGACCCGACCCAACTCGTCCAGCAATGCCTTGCGGCCGCTGTAGGCCACGCTGTTGGTGCTGCCGACGAAGGCCAGCTCGATGTCGCGCTCACGCCCCTGGTCGGCCAGCAATTGCTCGTCGTAGCCCTTGGGCACGAACACGGCGTCGAAACCTTCCTGACGCAGGCGCTCGCTGACCATGTAGCCTGAGCTGATCACTCGCGCCCAGGGCAACTTGCGGTAATGGGCGCTGAACTTGCCTGTGTACTTGCACGGGATGTAGTTCTGGTAGGCATCGTGCTCGAGTATGACCAGGTTCGGCACGGTACGGATGAATGCCGCCTGACGGATTTCCTGCTTGAAACGCAGGAAGAAGACAATGCGGTCATAGCGCTCGACCTGCACTTCGCGCTTGAAATAGCGGCGCAGATTGCGCTGGTCTTCGCTGGTCAGCCAGCGCAGGTCGCACTCGCAGTTGGCCGCGACGCCATCGTACAGACGGTCGAGAATCGCCCGCTGTTCCTTCTGCACCAGAAATAGGACTTTCATTGGGTTCCTTGGGCGCTCTGCGCCATCGCGGTCAACCATGGGGCGCGGCTACAGCTCACGCCGCCAGAACAGTTCATGTCGGCGCACAGCCTTGCGAAAGAATTCGTTCTCGCCGTAAGGCGACAGGTGCCGCCCGGCCAACCAGCGCTGCAACAAGCGGCGCAGGCGGCGTTTGAACGGTGCTGGCGGCTGCAGGTCGTGCATCATGCCCAGGGCCATGGCCTTGTCGCGCTGGGTCGCAAGGTCCAGTACCAGGCTGCAAGGAGCCCAGGCCTGGACAGCGTCCAGCTGTGGCGGCAGGGCCACGCCATCACCACTGTCGCCCATCGGCCAGCGGTCGTTGTCATGCAGGTGGTTGGCGTAGCACAGCAGGGTTTGCGGCTGCCAGGCCAGGCCTTGCAAGGCTTCCAGCACCGCTGCCTGGGCACAGATGTGGTCGGGGTGCGGGTCGAGCTGCGGGTGCGGCATCACCAGCACCTCTGGCCTGGCCATTTCCAGCAAGGCCCGCAGGTCGGCGAGCAGGTTGCGCCAGGTCGGCGCGCCATCGCCATCGGCCGGCAGCGGGAACGGGTTGAATCGGCGGAATACGCGAATGTCGGCGAGGTCGGCCTCGCGAGAAGCGGCCGGCTGGTCTGGCGCAGCCTGCATGGCAGGTAGTTGCAGACAGAAGTAGCCCAGCTGCACGCAACGCGATTCCGCCACACCGGCCCAGCGTGGCACGGCGACACTATCCCAGGCCCTCAGGCGGCCCTTCAGGCGCGCGGCCTCGGCCTTTGCCAAGCCCATCTGCTGATAGTGCTCGGCCTCGATTTCACCAGCGGTCAGGGTCACTACCCAGGTTTCGTCGGCCTGGCTGTAAAGGCCGTAAGCGGCCAGCTCGGCATCATCGGCATGTGGCGCGATCACCATCACCCGGCGCCGTTGCAGCTCGACCGCCGGGGTTATCCACAAGCGCGGCTGGCCCGCCAGCCGGCAATGCCGGCCACGCACGCGCAACGCGCCAGCCTGTAGAGGTGCGGCGAGGCCGGTGAGGTTGAGGAAGCGCACGCCATCGACGCCGCGCTCGAAGGTTTGCCGGTCGGCCTGCTCGCCAGCCACCAGCTCGACCTGCGGGTCGAGGAAGCGCCCCAGCCAGCTGCTTTTTACCCGCAGCTCGAGGACCAGGGTTTCGTTGCCCTGCAGCACGCACTCAGCCTTGAGCAAGCCGCCGCTCAGGCTGGCAGGAGCCTCCCGGGTCTGCTCGCCGAAGTCGTAGGCGTAGTCCTCGCCTGGCGCGTAGAACAGGTGGTCGGAAAACCAGGCCTCGTGAGCCGCCCATAACAGCGGCAACAGCAGCAGTGGCAACCACCACCAGCTGAACGCACCTATGGCCACCAGCGCGATCAGGCCCGCCAACAGGCCCAGGCGCTTGTTGCGCCGGTGGCGCTTGAGCAACTGCTGCTTGCGACTCACGCCTGATACACCGGTACGGGGTTGCACCAGCGGTCCTTGTACTCGCGGTCGGCACGGCCGAACGAGAACCGCAGCGGCTTGTTGCGTGCACGGGCGTCTTCCCAGGCGGCCTGGGTATTGAGGAAGCTCAGCACGCTGCCGGGGCTGAAGGCCTTGGTTTCAGGGTCGACACCGCCATTGATGTACTCGACGCTGATCCATTCCGGCGCTTCGACACGGTATACCAGCTGGATGGCAATCGGCTTGCCGTCCAGCAGCAGCACCGAGCCGATCAGCAACTCACGCAGGCGTTCCAGCACTTCGGCCATGCGCTCGGCACCGGTCGCAGGGAAGCCCCAGCGGCGCTGGAACAGGTCGCAGTACATGCTGGCGATTTCCTGCGCGCTGAAGTCGCCGATCGGGCGCACCACACCGCCCGCCTCTTCCAGCAGGCGCAGTTCGCGGCGCTGGTTGTAGCGGAACTTCTTCGACAGGTCTTCATGGGCGCGGGCCATGGCCAGCTGTTCCTTCTGCGCCTTGAGGCCGCTGAAGCGGCCCAGGTTCAGTTCGGACAGGTAGCGCGCGGCATGGCGCAACGGTGCAGCGGCGTCGGCCGCCGCCGGCAGGATGATCTCGGCGTTGCCCAGATCGAATAGGGCCTTTTTGCCGGCACGCTTGAGCACGTCCTTGGACAGCGCAAGGTGGCGCCCCCAGGTAGGAATGGCGGCTTTCAGCTCGCCGGCCTGGTGCCAGCCCAGGTAACGCACAGGGATCTGCGCCAGGTCCGCCAGCTGCTCGACCACCTGGGGATGGGTGGCGACACTGCCACCAAACCGGGCCCATGCCTCGGCATAGGCCTTGGCGTCGATAACTTGCCAACCGCGTTCGCGGAAGGCCTGGATACGGTTGAGCATCAGGCCTGCCCCACCAACGCGCGGACTTGCGGCAGTTGCCAGAATGCTTCGCGCACCGCCTGGTCGGAAAAGCGTTCACGCAGGCGCTGCAGCATGTGCTCGGCACAGGCCTGGCGTTGCTGCCCATCGAGCACAGCCATGTGTTTCAGGCCCTGGGCCAATTGCCCCGCATCGCCCAGAGGGAACAGCACGCCAACACCCTCCACCACTTCGCGGGCACCACCACAGGCCGTGGCCAGTACCGGCACACCGGCGACCATGGCTTCGAGCAGGACCATGCCGAACGGCTCATGGTCGGAGCTCAGGGCGAATACGTCGAACGCCTGGAAGTAACGGCGCGCATCCGGCACCTGGCCAAGGAAGTCCACTTGCCCGGCAATGCCCAGCTCGGCGGCCAGTGCCTTGAGCCTGGCTTCCAGGCGGCCCTTGCCCATGATTGCCAAGCGGGCGCCAGCCGGCAGCCCCGGTAGCGCTTCGGCAAAGCCACGCAGCAGGGTGGCCTGGTCCTTGTCCGGGTGCAGGCGCCCGACGTTACCGACAATCCACGCCTGTGCGTCCAGCCCCAAGGCCTGACGGGCCTCGGCGCGTGGCACCAAGGCCGCTTGCAGGGCGTCGATGTCGATGCGGTTGTACAAGGTCTGGATACGCTCTGCCGGCCACTGCGGCAGACAGCGGCGCATGTCGTCACGCACTGCGTCCGACACGCCCAGCAAGCTCAGGCGTTTGCTGAACAGGTTGGCGAAGATGCGTCGCCCCTTGCGCTCGTAGTCACCGAAAGCATGGTGCACGCCGATCACCGGCAAGCCGGTGCCCAGCAACGCCACGTAGATCGGTTTGAAGCGATGGGCAATGCAAAAGGCAAAATTGCGCTCGGCCGCGATCCGCCGCAATGCACGGATGGCGCCGAGTTTCAGGCCGCGCACGGCCTTGGAGCTGAACTCCAGGAACAGCACCTCGTCCGAGGCGCAGCCTGCCGCTACCAGCGGGTCGGCGGCGCCGGTGAGGAACACCGTGGTGACCTGGTAGCCACGCCCCTGGAACAGGCTGGCGTATTGACGGGCGCAGTCCAGGAACGGCCCGTCATAGCCATGGCAGAACTGCAGGATGCGCGGTTCAGAGCGGCTGGTCATACGGGGCCGCGCCGTCCTTCACAACCAGGATGTCTTCCATGATCAGGTACTGCAGGTCCGAGCCGAAGAACATGTTCAGGGCGTCGGTCGGCGAGCAGATCATCGGTTCACCACGGCGGTTCAACGAGGTGTTCAGCGACACGCCGTTGCCGGTCAGTTCTTCCAGTGCCTTCATCATGTCGTAGTAGCGCGGGTTGTACTCGCGCTTGAGCACCTGGGCACGCGAAGTGCCGTCCTCGTGGACCACTTCCGGCACGCGGGTCTTCCACTCTTCAGCCACTTCGAAGGTGAAGGTCATGAACGGCGCCGGGTGGTCGACCTTGATCATTTGCGGGGCGACGGTGTCGAGCATCGACGGGCAGAAAGGTCTCCAGCGTTCGCGGAACTTGATCTGCTCGTTGATGCGGTCGGCTACGCCCGGCACGCTCGGGCAACCAATGATCGAACGGCCGCCCAGGGCACGAGGGCCGAACTCCATGCGGCCCTGGAACCAGGCCACCGGGTTGCCGTCGACCATGATTTTGGCGATGCGCTGCGGCATGTCGTCGAGCTTGCGCCACTTCGGTGCGTTCGGGTGACGGGCACAGGCAGCGATCACGTCTTCGTTGGAGTACGAAGGGCCGAGGTAGACGTGTTCCATCTTCTCGACCGGTACGCCACGGGCGTGGGAAACGTAGGCGGCAGCACCCACGGCGGTACCGGCGTCACCGGAAGCCGGCTGAACGAACAGCTCTTTCAGGTCTGGGCGGGCAATGATCTTCTGGTTGAGCTTGACGTTCAGCGCGCAACCGCCGGCAAAGGCCAGCTTGCCGGTTTCACGCAGCACGTCGCCCAGGTAGTGGTCGATCATCTGCAGGGCGATCTTTTCGAACAGCGCCTGCATGCTGGCCGCGTAATGGATGTACGGCTCGTCGGCGATGTCGCCTTCGCGCTTGGGGCCCAGCCACTCGATCAGCTTCGGCGAGAAGTAGAAGCCCTTGCCCTTCTCTTTATAGCGGCGCAGGCCAATGACGTTGGCGTATTCGGTGTTGATCACCAGTTCGCCGTTTTCGAAGCTGGCCAGACGCGAGAAGTCGTACTTGCTGGCGTCACCATACGGCGCCATGCCCATGACCTTGAACTCGCCATCGAGCATCTCGAAGCCGAGGAACTCGGTGATTGCGCCGTACAGGCCGCCCAGCGAGTCCGGGTCGAAGAATTCCTTGATCTTGTGGATCTTGCCGTTTTCGCCGTAGCCAAAGAAGGTGGTGGCGTATTCGCCCTTACCGTCGATGCCGAGGATTGCGGTTTTTTCCTTGAACCCCGAGCAGTGGTAGGCACTGGAGGCATGGGCCAGGTGGTGCTCAACCGGCTCGATCTTGACCTTTTTCGGGTCGAAGCCCAGTTGCTCCAGGCACCAGACGATCTTCTTGCGGTAGCGTTTGTAGCGACGGTTGCCCATCAGAATAGCGTCGAGGGCGCGATCCGGGGCGTACCAGTAGCGCTTGGCATAGTGCCAGCGCGCCTTGCCGAACAGGCTGATCGGGGCGAACGGGATGGCTACCACGTCGACGTCGGATGGCTTGATGCCAGCCTGTTCCAGGCAGAACTTCGCCGACTCGTAGGGCATGCGGTTCTTCGCATGCTTGTCACGCACGAAGCGCTCTTCTTCGGCGGCGGCAATCAGTTTGCCGTCAATGTACAAGGCCGCGGAAGGGTCATGGCTAAGGGCGCCGGACAGGCCAAGAATCGTCAATGCCAAGGGATTAGCCTCTTCATTCGGTAGAAATGCGCCAGCGGCCTCTTGGGCGGGTGGCGGCTAAAGGGCGGGATTATAACGCAAACATGTGCGCAACGCGGCAACCTGTACTGGCCTCATCGCCGGCAAGCCAGCTCCCACAGGTACACCGCCGACCTTGAGGCCCGCGCTGTACCTGTGGGAGCTGGCTTGCCGGCGATGGGGCCGGTACAGGCAAGCAATATTATTCAGCGATCAGCCAGTCCATGCGGAAGCTGTCGGCGGTTTGTGCCAGCTCTTTGGCCAGCCATGGCAGCAGCTCCTTGAGCTCTTCTTCCAACCCCCACGGCGGGTTGGCGATGGCCAGACCGGAGCCGTTGAGCCCCTGCGGGCTGTCCTGGTGGTGCACATACAACTCGACCCGCAGCAGTTTCGGTGCGCCGGTGCTGGTCAGGTCCTGGTAGAAGCGGGTCAGCGAGCGCTGGTCCTTTATCGGGTACCAGATGGCCGCGACAGTCTGGCGCATGCGGCCGATCGCCTCTTTCATGGCGGTAGTGCAGCGCTTTAGCTCGTCAGCCTGTTCGAACGGCGGGTCGATCAACATGATCGCGCGCTTTTCCTGCACCGGCAGCAAGGCCCGCGGCACATGCCAGCCTTCGCCCAGGTGCACGAACACGCGCGGGTCTTTCTTCATGTTCTCTTTGAGCAGCGGCCCGTCTTCAGGATGCTTCTCGTTGAGCAGGGCGCGGTCCTGCTGGCGCATCAGACGGCGAGCCAGCTCGGGCGAACCGGGGTAGTAGCGCAGCTCGCCATCGGCATTCAGACGCTTGATGATTCGCAAATAGTCGTCAGCCATGGCCGGCAGGTCATCGCGATTCCACAGGCGGGCGACACCTTCCAGGTACTCGCCGGTGCGGGTTGCCTGGTCGCCCTGCAGGTCGTAAAGGCCGAGCCCTGCATGGGTATCGATATAGGCGAACGGCTGCTCCTTGCGCGACATCAGGGCGATGAGGCGGGTCAGCACGATATGTTTGAGGACGTCGGCGTGGTTGCCGGCGTGGAAGGCGTGACGATAGTTCATGGCAACTCCTGCGGGGGTGGCAAGTTTACCTTGCCTTGCAGGCGGAGTCAGGCCTGGCTGCTGATCGGCGACGGCATCTTCGCGGGTAAACCCGCCACCACAGGGCCTGCACAGATCTCAGACCCTGTGGAGCATCTGTGGGAGCGGGCAAGCCCGCGAAGAAGGCAACACCGAATCAGACGGTATTACTTGTCAGCGTGATACGCCGCATCAGCAGTCTCGAACCGCTTGACCATTGCCTGCGACGGGCTGCCCAGCTTGCTCACCACGAAGATGGCAATGCTGGCGAACAGGAAGCCCGGGATGATTTCGTACAGCCCGAGGGTGTCGAAGTTCTTCCACAGGATCACGGTCAGTGCGCCCACCACGATACCGGCCAGTGCGCCGTTACGGGTCATGCCTTTCCACAGTACCGAAATCAGCACCACCGGACCAAAGGCAGCACCGAAGCCGGCCCAGGCGTAAGCCACCAGGCCCAGCACGCGGTTTTCCGGGTTGGAGGCCATGGCGATGGCGATCAGGGCGACGGCCAGCACCATCAGCCGGCCGACCCACACCAGCTCGACCTGCGAAGCGTTCTTGCGCAGGAAGGACTTGTAGAAGTCTTCGGTCAGGGCGCTGGAGCACACCAGCAGCTGGCAGCTCAGGGTACTCATCACCGCCGCCAGGATGGCCGACAGCAGTACACCGGCGATCCATGGGTTGAACAGGATCTTGGCCAGCTCGATGAACACACGCTCGTGGTTCTCGGTGACCGGGCCCGCCAGATCAGGGTGCGCCGAGAAGTAGGCGATGCCGAAGAAGCCCACGGCGCAGGTACCGGCCAGGCACAGGATCATCCAGGTCATGGAGATACGGCGGGCGTTGGCGATCGACTTCACCGAGTCGGCGGCCATGAAACGCGCCAGGATGTGCGGCTGACCGAAGTAGCCCAGACCCCAGCCCATCAGCGAGATGATGCCGATGAAGGTGGCGCCCTTGAGCATGTCGAAGTTGGCCGGGTTGACCGCATCGATGGCAGCGAAGGTGGTATCGAAGCCGCCGGTGGAGATCAGCACGATCACCGGGGTGAGGATCAGCGCAAAGATCATCAGCGAAGCCTGCACGGTATCGGTCCAGCTCACCGCCAGGAAACCACCGACGAAGGTGTAGGCGATGGTCGCGGCGGCACCGGCCCACAGGGCGGTTTCGTACGGCATGCCGAAGGTGCTCTCGAACAGACGGGCACCGGCAACGATACCGGAGGCGCAGTAGATGGTGAAGAACACCAGGATCACGATGGCCGAGATGATCCGCAGCACGCCGCTGCTGTCTTCGAAGCGGCTGGAGAAGTAGTCCGGCAGGGTCAGTGCATCGCCGTTGTGCTCGGTCTGCACGCGCAGACGACCAGCGACGAACAGCCAGTTCAGGTAGGCGCCGACGGTCAGGCCGATGGCAATCCAGGCTTCGGACAAGCCTGAGAAGTAGATGGCACCCGGCAGGCCCATCAGCAGCCAGCCGCTCATGTCGGAAGCGCCGGCGGAAAGCGCGGTGACCACGCTACCCAGGCTGCGACCGCCGAGGATGTAGTCGGAAAGGTTATTGGTGGAGCGATAGGCGGCGAAGCCGATCAGCACCATTGCCGCGATATAGACCACGAAAGTGATCGTTAGTGGATTGCCCATGCGTGTGCCCTGGCGTTTGTTTTTATGTCATGCACAACCGCAGCCATGGCGGTTGCACCCAGGCGGCGAATCCTATGCAACAACGCAAAGCGGGTGCAACCATTTTTCATTTGCAAGTTGCACCTTCTCGTGCATTTTCAGACAAATCTGATTTTTTGCTCCTTTTGGGAGCAACACCCCCGCTTTTCAGAATAAAACGCACCGAAAACGACCCTTTTCCGGGCATGGAAATGACGGTCGGACGAGTTGCACCTTTTCCATGAAAAATTCGGGTTGCACCTGGTTGCACCCGAATTGTCCTACAGCTACTCTTGGCGCCAGCTTAGGCCACAACCGTGGCAATAACGAGGATAAGAAATGGCGACGACCACCCTTGGGGTCAAACTCGATGACCCGACCCGTGAGCGACTCAAGGCAGCTGCGCAGTCGATTGACCGCACCCCGCACTGGTTGATCAAGCAAGCGATCTTCAACTACCTGGAGAAGCTCGAGGGTGGTGCCACCCTGACCGAACTCAACGGCCATGCCAGCAACCTGGCCGACGACGCCGGTGAGGTCCAACCCGACCACAGCCACCAGTGCTTCCTCGAGTTCGCCGAGAGCATCCTGCCGCAGTCGGTGCTGCGCTCGGCGATCACCGCCGCCTACCGCCGCCCCGAACAGGAAGTGGTACCGATGCTGCTGGAGCAGGCGCGCCTGAGCGCCCCGCTGGCCGAAGCGACCAACAAGATGGCCGCCGGCATCGCCGAAAAACTGCGTAACCAGAAGAGCGCTGGCGGTCGTGCCGGCATCGTTCAGGGCCTGCTGCAGGAATTCTCGCTGTCGTCCCAGGAAGGCGTGGCACTGATGTGCCTGGCCGAAGCCCTGCTGCGCATCCCCGACAAGGGCACCCGTGACGCGCTGATCCGCGACAAGATCAGCACCGGCAACTGGCAGCCGCACCTGGGCAACAGCCCGTCGCTGTTCGTCAACGCCGCCACCTGGGGCCTGCTGCTGACCGGCAAGCTGGTGTCCACCCACAACGAATCCGGCCTCACCTCCTCGCTCACCCGCATCATCGGCAAGAGCGGCGAGCCGATGATCCGCAAGGGCGTCGACATGGCCATGCGCCTGATGGGCGAGCAGTTCGTCACCGGCGAAACCATCGCCGAAGCCCTGGCCAATGCCAGCCGCTTCGAGTCCAAGGGCTTCCGCTATTCCTACGACATGCTCGGCGAAGCCGCACTGACCGAG
This sequence comes from Pseudomonas sp. S1(2024), assembly GCF_046557535.1. Lineage (NCBI taxonomy): Bacteria > Pseudomonadati > Pseudomonadota > Gammaproteobacteria > Pseudomonadales > Pseudomonadaceae > Pseudomonas > Pseudomonas sp. S1(2024). The sequence goes on along the minus strand of NZ_JBKGFP010000111.1, from coordinate 12,816 downwards.
CACGACGCACAGAAGTACCTGGCGTCCTACGAACAGGCCATCCACTCGATCGGCAAGGCCTCCCATGGCCGTGGCATCTATGAAGGCCCGGGCATCTCGATCAAGCTGTCGGCGCTGCACCCGCGCTACAGCCGCGCCCAGTACGAGCGCGTGATGGAAGAGCTGTACCCGCGCCTGCTGTCGTTGACCCTGCTGGCCAAGCAGTACGACATCGGCCTGAACATCGACGCCGAAGAAGCCGACCGCCTGGAGCTGTCGCTCGACCTGCTCGAGCGCCTGTGCTTCGAGCCTTCGCTGGCCGGCTGGAACGGTATCGGCTTCGTTATCCAGGCCTACCAGAAGCGCTGCCCGTATGTGATCGACTATGTCATCGACCTGGCCAAGCGCAGCCGCCACCGCCTGATGATCCGCCTGGTGAAAGGCGCCTACTGGGACAGCGAAATCAAGCGCGCCCAGGTCGAAGGCCTGGAAGGCTACCCGGTCTACACCCGCAAGGTGTACACCGACGTGTCCTACGTCGCCTGCGCCCGCAAGCTGCTGGCCGTGCCAGAAGCCATCTACCCGCAGTTCGCCACCCACAACGCCCACACCCTGTCGGCCATCTACCACATTGCCGGTCAGAACTATTACCCGGGCCAGTACGAGTTCCAGTGCCTGCACGGCATGGGCGAGCCACTGTACGAGCAGGTGGTCGGCAAGATTTCCGAAGGCAAGCTGAACCGTCCGTGCCGCGTCTATGCACCGGTCGGCACCCACGAAACGCTGCTGGCCTACCTGGTGCGTCGCCTGCTGGAAAACGGCGCCAACACCTCGTTCGTCAACCGCATCGCCGACCACTCGATCTCCATCCAGGAACTGGTCGCCGACCCGGTCGCCAGCATCGAGCGCATGGGCACCCAGGAAGGCAGCATCGGCCTGCCGCACCCACGCATCCCGCTGCCGCGTGAACTGTATGGCAGCGAGCGGGCCAACTCGGCCGGCATCGACATGGCCAACGAACACCGCCTGGCGTCGCTGTCCTGCGCCATGCTGGCCACCGCCCACAACGACTGGAAAGCCACGCCACTGCTGGCCTGCGCAGCCAGCGAAGGCACCGCCGCACCGGTCCTGAACCCGGCGGACCACCGCGACGTGGTCGGCCATGTTCAGGAAGCCACGGTCGCCGACGTCGACAACGCCATCCAGTGCGCACTGAATGCCGCTCCGATCTGGCAGGCCACCCCGCCGGCCGAACGCGCCGCCATTCTGGAGCGCACCGCCGACCTGATGGAGGCCGAAATCCAGCCGCTGATGGGCCTGCTCATCCGCGAAGCCGGCAAGACCTTCGCCAACGCCATCGCCGAAGTGCGTGAAGCCGTGGACTTCCTGCGCTACTACGCGGTGCAGGCACGCAACGACTTCAGCAACGACGCCCACCGCCCGCTGGGCCCGGTGGTGTGCATCAGCCCGTGGAACTTCCCGCTGGCGATCTTCACCGGCCAGGTAGCCGCAGCGCTCGCCGCCGGCAACCCCGTACTGGCCAAGCCGGCCGAGCAAACCCCGCTGATCGCTGCCCAGGCCGTGCGCCTGCTGCTGGAAGCCGGCATTCCTGAAGGCGTGCTGCAGCTGCTGCCTGGCCGCGGTGAAACCGTCGGTGCCGGCCTGGTGGGTGACGAGCGCGTCAAGGGCGTGATGTTCACCGGTTCCACTGAAGTGGCCCGCCTGCTGCAGCGCAACGTCGCCGGCCGCCTGGACAACCAGGGCCGCCCGATCCCGCTGATCGCCGAAACCGGCGGCCAGAACGCGATGATCGTCGACTCCTCGGCACTGACCGAGCAGGTGGTGATCGATGTGGTGTCCTCGGCCTTCGACAGCGCCGGCCAGCGTTGCTCGGCACTGCGCGTGCTGTGCCTGCAGGAAGACTCCGCCGACCGCGTGATCGAAATGCTCAAGGGTGCCATGGCCGAAAGTCGCCTGGGCTGCCCGGACCGCCTGGCCGTGGACATTGGCCCGGTGATCGACGCCGAAGCCAAAGCCGGCATCGAGAAGCACATCCAGGGCATGCGCGAGAAAGGTCGCTCGGTCTACCAGGTGGCCATTGCCGATGCTGCGGAGCTCAAGCGCGGCACCTTCGTCATGCCGACCCTGATCGAGCTGGAAAGCTTTGACGAGCTCAAGCGTGAAATCTTCGGCCCGGTGCTGCACGTGGTGCGCTACAACCGTCGCAACCTGGACCAGCTGATCGAGCAGATCAACAACTCCGGCTACGGCCTGACCCTCGGCGTGCACACCCGCATCGACGAGACCATCGCCAAGGTGGTGGAAACCGCCAACGCCGGCAACATGTACGTCAACCGCAACATCGTCGGTGCAGTGGTGGGTGTGCAGCCGTTCGGTGGTGAAGGCCTGTCCGGCACCGGCCCGAAAGCCGGCGGCCCGCTGTACCTGTACCGCCTGCTGTCGACCCGCCCGGCCGACGCGATTGGCCGCCACTTCCAGCAGCAGGACGGCGAAGGCAAGCCTGACCGCGCCCTGCACGAACAGCTGATCAAGCCGCTGCACGGCCTGAAGGCATGGGCTGAGAGCAACCAGCTGACCGACCTTGCCACGCTGTGCAGCCAGTTCGCCAGCCAGTCGCAGAGCGGCATCGCCCGCCTGTTGCCAGGCCCGACCGGCGAGCGCAACAGCTACACCATCCTGCCGCGTGAGCACGTGCTGTGCCTGGCCGACAACGAAGCTGACCTGCTGGCGCAGTTCGCCGCAGTGCTGGCCGTTGGCAGCTCGGCGGTATGGGCGGATGGCGAGCCGGGCAAGGCCCTGCGTGCCCGCCTGCCGCGAGAGTTGCAGGCCAAGGTCAAATTGGTGGCGGACTGGAACAAGGATGAAGTGGCGTTCGACGCCGTGATCCACCATGGCGACTCGGACCAGCTGCGCGGCGTGTGCCAGCAGGTGGCCAAGCGTGCCGGGGCGATCGTGGGTGTGCACGGGCTGTCCAGCGGCGACCACCAGATTGCGCTGGAGCGCCTGGTGATCGAGCGGGCAGTGAGTGTGAACACTGCTGCTGCCGGTGGTAATGCCAGCCTGATGACCATTGGCTGAGGTTGAGGGTTGTTAACGAAAAAAGGAGAGCTTCGGCTCTCCTTTTTTTATGGGGGCTGGGGTTGGGCTGACAGGTGTTCATTCAACCTGAAGCCAAACCCTCACTGCTTCATCCCCAACTCAGCATCATCCATCAGTGCCTTGGCCATCGCACTCAGGTAATGGGCAGCCCAGATCATCATCGGCTTCTCATCCATCAGCCCGGTAATGGTCAATTCGCGGACATAACCCATCAACTCCGACGACTGCTCACGGGCGTCCCTGCACGGGATGCCAGGCTCGATGCGGATTGGGTGTCTTCTGTTGTCATTGTTCAATCCCCTGATAATTCTCGAGTGCCTGGCCGGGCCTATTCGCGGGCGCGCCCGCTCCCACAGGATCACCACAAGCTTCATGACTTGCACCGTACCGGTGGGAGCGGGCATGCCCGCGAAAGGGCCGGCTCAGGCGACACATCATTAAGCCTCAGTGCGAAGTTCGCGACCTAGATTAGGATCTTCGAGTGAATCTGCGTTCAGGGGTGGATCAGGAACTATCACCACCTGCTGTCAAACAAGAGGGTGGCAGCTGTGCATGGGTTGACAGACCGGTAGAAAAATCCAAAAAACCCGGCGCACACCGTTACCCGCGCTTTCGCCAGAGCCACAATAGGCACCAGCCTTTCCCAGCCTCCGAAGTCAGCATCAGCCCAATCCACACCGAGTTACTGATACTGGAAGCCAGCATCGGCAACAACAGGATTATGGATATCGACGGAACGATAAAAAAGATGCGAAAGGGGATCTGCACCATCGCCAAATAGACAGCCAACCGGCAACGCATTAGAAACAACCCGCAGGTCGCTATCAACGAAAGCTGCAGAATCAGGCCTAGCCAGACGATTAGCTCTAGCCCTCCTCCCCAGATCTGCATGTTGCTCAATGCGTCCTTGAAATCCGTCCAGAAAGGTATGGCACCTCGCTCCGTACTGCGGAAAACATAAAGGCAGATGTAGAACGCGTCCATGCCTCCCCAAAACAGGAAAGCGATCGCATGCCAGCTCAAGTTCGAGTTCTTCAATATGCTCCCTCTTCGAACCGCGCCGGAATACCGAGCTTCGCAGGGGCGGCCTTTCGCCGCGAAAGGGCCGCAAAGCGGCCCCGGCAAATTCTGCTGCGACGCTGCTCAAGCCATGGACGAAAGTGCGATCAAAGCAAACAGCTGCGCTGCTGTAATTACGGCAGCCAGCAGCATCCACAACCAATTGGCCAGCGTGAAACGGCTGTTGGCCACTCCTGCCTCATCCCCCGCGCTGAAATTGGCGCCTTTCTGCATGGGCACCAGAATGACCAACCAAGCTGCTTGAATGACTACACCCGCAAAATACGCCGCCCACAACTGATCATCCAGAATCACACTGGCAGCCACCCAGGCAGCACACATACCGTAGTAGCCCAGCGCGAGCCCCAGAATGGACCAAGGGTAGGTTCTGCCTGACTCGCGAATATGATCATTCACCCTTTTCAATAACGGGTAGATGAAGAACACTGCAAAAGCGCTTCGCCAGAATGGGCTGACCTTTTCTCCTGTCCTCACTCCATGCAGCTTCCAGCTCTGATAAAAGCAATACAGCCAGTAAAAACCAAGGGTGAAGAAGGTCATTACGCCAAACTTCAGGGGCGAGACTACGAAGAAGGGAAGTTGCTTGCCCTCGAAATCAGTCAAGTCGTTCTTGTGGACATCACTCATCAGAAAAGCCTCATTGCGAACACCAAAGCACACATTCAAGGCCAAATGGCATTCGATCCGCAGTAGTCCAGTTCCACTCTGACTTGTGGGAAACGTCTCTACATTTTCCTGCGCCTGCTCCGGCCCTTTCGCGGGTAAACCCGCTCCTACAGGTGCAGCGTTGATGGCTGGGGCTGCGCAGTACTTGTGGGAGCGGGTTTACCCGCGAAAGGGCCCGAACAGGCAAAACAACAACTGCCCCCACCCCGCGTGATCTGTTCGACCAACCACCAGGCATCCCGGAGTTCTCAACCCATATCACCCAAACCTATTAACCTGTCCCCCACCCCACCACCCTCCTACACTCGCAGCATCCCGCCTCTGGACCGCGACCATGCCCGAGACCCTGCTCAGCCCCCGCAACCTCGCCTTCGAACTCTACGAAGTCCTCGACGCCGAGGCCCTGACTCAGCGCCCGCGCTTCGCCGAGCACAGCCGCGAAACCTTCGATGCGGCGCTATCAACTGCCCGCACCATCGCAGAGAAATTTTTCGCCCCGCACAACCGCAAGGCCGACGAAAACGAGCCGCGCTACGTGGATGGCCGCGCCGAACTGATCCCCGAAGTGAAACCCGCCGTCGACGTCTTTCTCAAAGCCGGCTTTCTCAACGCCAACCGCGACTTCGAAGCCGGCGGCATGCAGCTGCCGAGCCTGGTTTCGCAGGCCTGCTTCGCCCACTTCCAGGCGGCCAACGCTGGCACCACGGCCTACCCGTTCCTGACCATGGGCGCGGCCAACCTGATCGAGAGCTTCGGTAGCGATGAACAGAAGCGCCTGTTCCTGCAACCGATGATCGAAGGCCGCTACTTCGGCACCATGGCCCTGACCGAACCCCATGCGGGCTCTTCACTGGCCGATATCCGTACCCGCGCCGAGCCTGCCGGTGACGGCAGCTACCGGCTCAAGGGCAACAAGATTTTCATTTCCGGCGGAGATCACGAGCTGTCGGAGAACATCGTGCATATGGTTCTGGCCAAGCTTCCGGATGCTCCGCCCGGCGTGAAGGGCATCTCGCTGTTCATCGTGCCCAAGTATCTGGTCAGCGAAGATGGCAGCCGTGGCCCGCGCAACGATGTGCTGCTGGCCGGGTTGTTCCACAAGATGGGCTGGCGCGGCACCACCTCCACCGCGCTGAATTTCGGCGACAACGGCCAGTGCGTCGGCTATCTGGTCGGCCAGCCGCACCAGGGCCTGGCCTGCATGTTCCAGATGATGAACGAGGCACGCATCGGTGTCGGCATGGGCGCAGTGATGCTCGGTTACGCCGGCTACCTGTATTCGCTGGAATACGCCCGTCAGCGCCCGCAGGGTCGGTTGCCGGACAACAAAGACCCGCACAGCCCCGCAGTGCCGATCATCGAGCACAGCGATGTGAAACGCATGCTGCTGGCACAGAAGGCCTACGTAGAGGGCGCCTTCGACCTAGGCCTGTATGCCGCGCGCCTGTTCGACGACACCCAGACTGCCAGCGACGACAGCGCCCGCAAGCAGGCGCAGGAGCTGCTCGACCTGCTGACCCCGATCGTCAAATCCTGGCCCTCGACGTTCTGCCTCAAGGCCAATGAACTGGCGATCCAGATCCTCGGGGGCCACGGCTACACCCGCGAGTACCCGGTTGAACAGTACTACCGCGACAACCGCCTGAACCCGATCCATGAAGGCACCGAGGGCATCCAGTCGCTCGACCTGCTGGGCCGCAAGCTGGCGCAGAACAATGGCGCCGGCCTCAAGCAGTTGATCCGGTCGATCGCTGCCACCGGCGAGCGCGCCAGCCACCATGCGAACCTCGACCCACTGCGCCAGCCGCTGGAGCAACTGGTCAACCGCCTGCAAGGTGTGACGCTGGCGTTGCTGGGTGACCTGGCCGAGGGCAAAGTCGCCGGCGCCCTGGCCAACTCGGCCCTCTACCTCAAGGCCTTCGGCCACTGCGTGATTGGCTGGCGCTGGCTGGAACAGGCGATCCATGCCGAACTCGGCCTGCTCAAGGGCAAACCCACCGACCGCGACTTCTACCTCGGCAAGCTGCAGGCAGCGCGTTATTTCCTGACCTGGGAGGTACCTGGCTGCCATAATGAGCTGGCATTGCTCGAGGCGCGCGACGACACTTGCCTCGCCATGCAGGACGAGTGGTTCTAAGGGGGAGCCACCGTGTACACGGAGGCTTCCACATGTTCGATACCAGCGCCCTGCTGCGCCAGCGCTTTGCCACGCTGCGCAGTACGGCCGAGCTGTTTTCCCTGCGCCATGTGAAACAGTCGCACCAGGCGCTGTCGGTTCGCCGCAACGTCGCGGAACCACCCTTCTTCAGCCAGGACGAGGGCGCCATGCTCACCGTGCGTGTGAATGGCGTGGAAGCCTATGCCGCCACCGCCGACCTGTCCCAGGCCGGCCTGCAGCGCGCCCTGGAGCGGGCCGAGGCGCTGGCCCGGCAGATCGCCCGATACAACCTGCTGGACCTGCGCGAGCAACCGGTGACCAGCGCACGCCACGACCACATTTCGCCCAACTTCGACCAACCCGTGCCCAACCTTGCCGACTGCCTTGGCCTGCTCGCTGCCGAATCGGCCAGCGTGCCCAAGGACAGCCGCCTGGTGGACTGGCAGGCCAGCCTGGGCCTGAGCCTGGTCGAGCAGACCTACCTGAACTCGGTCGGCGCCGAGCTACGCCACGCCCAGCGCTTCCTGTTCCCGGGCCTGGGGGTGACCGCCAGCGACGGCCAGGACAGCCAGAGCCGCAGCCTGGGCCGCGACAACTTCGGCCAGCAGGGCGGCTTCGAGGTCATCGAGCGCTGCGGCCTGGTCGGTGCTGCCCGCCGGGTGGCCGACGAGGCGCTGCAACTGCTGCTGGCGCCGAACACCCCCAGCGGCCCGCGCGACCTGCTGTTGATGCCGGACCAGATGATGCTGCAGATTCACGAATCCATCGGCCACCCGCTGGAGATGGACCGCATTCTCGGCGACGAACGCAACTACGCAGGCACCAGCTTCGTCAAAGCCGATGACTTCGGCCACCTGCAGTACGGCTCCGCGCTGCTCAACGTGACCTTCGACCCGACCATCGGCGAAGAGCTGGCCAGCTACAGCTTCGATGATGACGGCACCCAGGCCAGCAAGCAGTTCCTGATCCGCGATGGCCTGCTGCTGCGCCCGCTGGGTGGTGCGCTGTCGCAGTTCCGCTCCGGCCTCGACGGCGTGGCTAACAGCCGTGCCTGCGGCTGGAACCGTGCGCCGATCGACCGCATGGCCAACCTCAACATCGAGCCGGGCGACCAGAGCCTGGATCAGCTGGTGAAAGGCATCGAGCACGGCATCCTGATGCGCACCAACCGTTCCTGGTCCATTGATGATGCTCGCAACAAGTTCCAGTTCGGCTGTGAATGGGGCCAACTGATCGAAAACGGCGAGCTCAAGGGCATCGTCAAGAACCCCAACTACCGTGGTATCTCCGCGCAGTTCTGGCGCAACCTGGCGGCGGTCGGCGACAGCAGTACCTTCCAGGTGCTGGGCACGCCCAACTGCGGCAAGGGCGAACCCAACCAGGTGGTACGGGTGGGGCATGCCTCGCCGGCCTGCGTGTTCCGCCAGATCGACGTATTCGGAGGAGACGCCTGATGAAACACGCTTTCGAAACCCTGGTCGGGGATGTGCGCAAAGCCCTGCAGACGGGCGAACAGTTCACCCTCGGCTACAGCGCCGAACAATCGCAATTCGTGCGTTTCAACCATGCCAAGGTGCGCCAGGCCGGCACCGTGAACCAGGCCGGCGCGCAACTGCGGCTGATCCGCGATGGCCGCCAGGCAGAGCAACAGGTGACCTTGAGTGGTGACACGCAACTGGATAGCCAGCGTCTGTTCACGGCCCTGGAGCAACTGCGCCAGACCTTGCCACTGCTGGCGGTCGATCCGTACCTGCGCCTGGACGAAAGCGCCTGGCACAGCCACAGCCAGCAGGAGCAGCCGCTGCCCGAACTGAGCGATGTGCTGACCTTGCTCGAGCGCGAAGCCGGCGACCTGGACCTTGTCGGCATCTACGCCGCCGGCCCCATCTGCCGGGGCTTCGCCAGCTCGTTCGGGGCCTTCGGCTGGCACCAGGCCAACAGCTTCAACTTCGACTGGAGCCTGTTCCACGAAAACGGCGAGGCGGTGAAGGCCAATTATGCCGGGCAAGTGTGGAGCGCCGACGACTTCACCGCACGCCTGCGCCAGGCGCGGGAACAGCTGGGTTTCCTTGGCCGCCCTGCCGTCACGCTGAAGCCTGGCAGCTACCGCGCCTACCTGGCCCCGGCGGCCATGGACGAAATAGCCGGCATGCTGTGCTGGGGCGGTTTTTCCGCACAGGCCCTGGCCACTGGCAACAGTGCCCTGCAGCGCCTGTACAACGGCGATGCGCGGCTGAGCCCACTGGTGAGTTTCACCGAGCAGGTCAGCGGTTCGCTGAGCCCTGCATTTTCCGATGAAGGCTCGCCGCGCCTGGATGTGCCGTTGATCCAGCAAGGCGAGGCCCGGCAGCGATTGATCAGTGCGCGCAGTGCGGCCGAATTCGAGCTGCTGGCCAATGGCGCCGATAGTTGCGAGTCACCGTGTGCGCTGAGCCTGGCAGCAGGTAGCCTGCCGAGCGAGCAGATTCTGGAGCGGCTCGGTACCGGGCTGTACATCAGCAACCTGTGGTACCTGAACTATTCCGACCTGCCGGCGGCACGCATGACCGGGCTGACCCGCTTCGCCACCTTCTGGGTGGAGAACGGGCAGATCCAGGGCCCGGTGAGCACCATGCGCTTCGATGACAGCCTGTACAGCTTGCTAGGTAGCCAACTGGAGGACCTGACGCAGGAGCGCGAGATGATTCTGTCGACCAGTACCTATGGACAGCGCAGTACCGGGTCGAGTCATTTGCCGGGGGCACTGGTCAAAGGCCTGACCCTGACACTGTGATAGGCATTACCGGCCTCTTCGCGGGCATGCCCGCTCCCACAGGTATTGCACCATCATCGGATGCGGTGCGATACCTGTGGGAGCGGGCGTGCCCGCGAAAGGGCCGGCACTGACGAACGAGGAAGTCATGCCCGAACGCACCCCGCTGGACCCTGTCACCGCCCGCTGGATCCCTTGGGTGGTGGCCATCGCCTTTTTCATGCAGTCCCTGGACGGCACCATCCTCAACACCGCGCTGCCAGCCATGGCCCGGTCGCTGGCCGAAGACCCGCTGCGCATGCAGGGCGTGATCATCGCCTACATGCTCACCGTGGCCCTGCTGATCCCCGCCTCAGGCTGGATCGCCGACCGCTTCGGCACCAAGCGCATCTTCTTCAGCGCCATCCTGCTGTTCAGCTTCGGCTCGCTGCTGTGCGCCGCCGCCAACAGCCTCGGGTTCCTGATCTTTGCCCGTGTCGTGCAAGGGCTGGGCGGTGCGCTGATGCTGCCGGTCGGGCGCTTGGTAGTCCTACGTGCCTACCCGCGCACCGAGCTGGTGCGCATCATGAGCTTCATCACCATCCCCGGCCTGCTCGGGCCGCTACTGGGCCCTACGGTTGGCGGCTGGTTGGTGGAAATACTGAGCTGGCACTGGATCTTCCTGCTCAACCTGCCGGTCGGCCTGATCGGCTGCTACGCCGTTTGGAAGTTCATCCCCGACCTGCGCGGCGCCGAGCGCACCACGTTCGACGGCCCCGGGTTCCTGCTGTTTGGCGCAGCGATGGTATTGATCACCATCGCCATGGAAGGCCTGGGCGAACTGCACCTGCCGCACCTGCGGGTGATGTTGCTGCTGTTCGCCGGCATGGCCTGCCTGGCGGCCTACTGGCTGCGCGCCGGGCGCGACCCGGAGCCGTTGTTCTCACCCAGCCTGTTCCGCGTGCGCACCTTTGCCATCGGTATTCTCGGTAACCTGTTCGCCCGCCTGGGCAGCGGCGCGCTGCCGTTCCTTGTGCCGTTGCTGCTGCAAGTGGCGCTGGGCTACTCGCCGGCCCAGGCCGGCATGAGCATGATCCCGCTGGCGGCTGCGGCGATGCTGGCCAAGTCCATTGCCCGACCACTGATCGAACGCTTTGGCTACCGCATCATCCTCACCGGCAACACCCTGCTGCTGGGCCTGCTGCTGGCCAGCCTCGGGCTGGTCGACGAGCAGACGCCCTATGCCGTGCTGCTGATTCAGCTGGGCCTGCTCGGGGCAGTCAACTCGATGCAGTTCACCGCGATGAACACGGTGACCCTGATCGACCTCGACGACGCCAGCGCCAGCAGCGGCAACAGCCTGCTGTCGGTGGTCGCGCAGCTGGCCCTGAGCCTGGGCGTGGCATGTGCGGGGGCATTGCTCGGCGGCTTTACCGCAGCCGGAAACGCCGACGGTGTAGAAACCACCTTGGGTGCATTCCAGCTGACCTTCGTCACCATCGGCGTGATGGCCATGCTGGCGGCGGCGATATTCCTGCAGCTGTCGCCGACGGACGGAAGGCGTGCCCGTCGTCCGGAAGAACACATGGAGTCGTAGGGCGAATGGCCATGAGGCTGGTAGACTATGCGGCATTTTTCGCTTCGCACCGCAGGCCCGCCTCGTGACCACCGAATCCACCGCCTTTGCCACCTTGCCGCTGTCCACTGCCATGCTGGCCAACCTGGACGCCCTCGGCTATGCCTCGATGACACCGATCCAGGCCCAGAGCCTGCCGGTCATCCTCAAGGGGCAGGACCTGATCGCCCAGGCCAAGACCGGCAGCGGCAAGACCGCCGCCTTCGGCATCGGCCTGCTCAACCCGATCAACCCGCGCTACTTCGGTTGCCAGGCGCTGGTGCTGTGCCCTACCCGCGAGCTCGCCGACCAGGTGGCCAAGGAGCTGCGCCGCCTGGCCCGCGCCGAGGACAACATCAAGATCCTGACCCTGTGCGGCGGCGTTTCGTTGGGCCCGCAGATCGCTTCGCTGGAGCACGGCGCACACATCATCGTCGGCACCCCAGGGCGCATCCAGCAGCACCTGGACAAGGGCACCCTGGTGCTCGACGGGCTGAACACCCTGGTGCTGGACGAGGCCGACCGCATGCTCGACATGGGCTTCTTCGATGCCATCGCCAGCATCATCGGCAAGACCCCGTCGCGCCGCCAGACCCTGCTGTTCTCGGCCACCTACCCGGCCGGCATCAAGCAACTGGCCGCCGACTTCATGCGCAACCCGCAACAGGTCAAGGTCGAGAGCCTGCATGCCGACAATCAGATCGAGCAGCGCTTCATCGAGATCGACCCGCAACAGCGCCTCGAGGCGGTCACCCGCGTGCTCGGCCACTACCGCCCGCAGTCCTGCGTGGCGTTCTGCTTCACCAAGCAGCAGTGCGAGGATGTGGTCGCCCACCTGACCGCCAAGGGCATCGTTGCCCAGGCCCTGCATGGCGACCTGGAGCAGCGCGACCGCGACCAGGTGCTGACCATGTTCGCCAACCGCAGCAGCTCGGTGCTGGTGGCTACCGATGTGGCCGCCCGCGGCCTGGACATCGATGGCCTGGACATGGTCATCAACGTCGAACTGGCACGTGATGCGGAAATCCATGTGCACCGTGTCGGCCGCACCGGCCGTGCTGGCGAGAAAGGCATTGCGGTCAGCCTGGTGGCACCGGCCGAAGGCCACCGCGCCCAGGCCATCGAAGACCTGCAGAAGAGCCCGCTGCGCTGGGACCAGCTGGACAGCCTGAAGCACAAGGGTGGCGAACCGCTGCTGCCGCTTATGAGCACCCTGTGCATCGCCGCCGGGCGCAAGGACAAGCTGCGTCCGGGTGACATCCTCGGGGCGCTGACCGGTGATGCCGGCATCCCCGGCAAGCAGGTGGGCAAGATTGCGATCTTCGATTTCCAGGCGTTCGTGGCCGTCGAACGGCCGCTGGCCAAGCAGGCCATGCAGCGCTTGAACAGCGGCAAGATCAAGGGGCGCTCCCTGAAAGTCCGCATCGTCTGACCTAATTTTGGGGCCGCTTTGCGGCCCTTTCGCGA
>NZ_JBKGFP010000110.1:0-20605 GCF_046557535.1 Pseudomonas sp. S1(2024) | reverse complement strand
CCCATGCTGGCCTCCTTGAACAACCGCCCATGCACTTCCTCGGCCTTGCCCTCGACCCACACCGTCACGCTGATCATCGTATTGGTGAACCGCGGGTCGAGCACGGCCAGGCTCATCAGCCCGTGCTGGATGATCGGCCGCACCTTGCGCATGGCCTTCATCGAGCCAAACTCGAAGTCATCGATATTGCGGTGCATCCGGTCCCGCGCCTCGGCGATCGACGCGTTGGCCTTATGCTGCAACTCCCGGAGGTGGGCGCTCTGCAAGGCGTAGTACTCGCCCAGCTTCATCTTCACTTCCAGCTCGATCAGGTGGACGCCGTTGTAGAGAAACTGCGTGGCACTGTTCAAATGCCGCACAGCCTTCTGAATACCAGGTGACAAACATGGCGCCAGCCGCTGACTGGCCGCATTGAGTGCGCTCTGCGTTTCAGCAATGGCCTGCTTGAGGGTATTGCGCATGCGCAAGCCGGCGTCATCGCTGGCGATGATCTTGCTCAGCATGCCGTAGAGCTTGTCGCTGTCGTTCCAGTTGATCGCTTCTGTGGCGGAGAATCTGGGCAGCAGCCCGGCCAGCAGTGCCTGGTCGCGCATCAGCAAGGCGCGGTAGGGCGGGCTGTCCGGGTCCTTTAGCCATTTCAGCCAGAGCAGTTCGCTGGTGCCGGAAGCAGGAACATGCGGTTCAAAACGGGGGACGACAGCTTCCGTAACCCCACCACCCAGGCACAGGGCCATGGTCTTGGCGTAGGCCACCCCGGACTCACGATCGTTACCGTCGTAGTCGTACGCCTCGGCCACCTTGAACATGGGCGTATCGAACAAGGCAACGTACGCCTGCGCGTCCTTGTCGATGTAACGCTGAAACTCACGTTCCTGCTGCTCATAGTCAGCCTGGAACGCGGCCCGCTGCGGTTCGTGGTAGCGCTCTTCAAGCCGCTCGTCACTCTCCTGCTGCGCACGCTCGACCAACAGCTGCCGCTCGACTGCCGGGTCGGTGAACACCGGCGGCCCATCACCCGTCATCGGTTCCAGCGACGGCACCTTCTGCGCCGCCCATTCCCTGTGCGTGGCGCGAATGATCTGCAGGATCTGCGAGGTCTGCAGCTGATAGGCGCGCATCGGTTCTTCACGCCAGGCCTGACGCTTCAGTACCCAGTTCAGCCGCTGATGGTTGTACTCCTGAATCAGCCCGACGGTGTCGTCGAGCACCACTGCCAGCACGCCGTTTTCCAGCTTGTGCCGGTTGATCGCATTGACCAGATACCCTCGCAGGGCGAACCGGCGCAACCAGCGGCTGTGGAAGCCATGCGCACTGTCGAAGGGGGCACAGCCATGCTGGGCGTACTCGAACACCTGCTGGTCGACCCCAAGCTTATCGGGCGTCATGGCGATGCCCAGCAGTTCGGGATTGTTGCGGGCCTGGATCAGGTCTAGACCTTCGAAGCGGTGGGCGGGCGCCTCCCCCCTCTTGTAGGCGTTCAGCACGCTCACCGGCCAAGGATCGCTGGAGAAGGCCAGCCAGGCGCTGGTGTACCTGCCGGTATCGAGGTTGAGAAAGGCCGAAGGAATGTCGTGATCTGCGTTCACGCATTTTTCGGGCAGCGGCGAAGGCGGGCCATCTGGCGGCTCGTAGGGGTTGAAGCGGCGCAGATGACCTTGCTCGCTGACGGCATAGGCATGCCAGACCTGCTGGTCGAGCAGCACATACAGGAAGCCCCTGCGCAAGGTGCGCAAGCCGATCTTTGTCGAGATATGCCGGTTATCCGCCACGGTGGAGACACACTCGGGGCGGGTATCGGGCACCAGGGCGCGGCGCAGCGGCAGGATCGGCAGGCCCTGGCGCTCGCAGAACATGCACTGGTCGTGCGGCAGCCCGGCTTCGGCGATCGCGAGGGCAATACGTTGGCTGATGGTCATGAGCGATCCTCGTGTTGGACAGGTCCTTGTCGACCTCTGAACACTAACGGGGAATCGCTTTCTGGAGAGGCATTGGGCTTCCTAAAAGCTTGTAGGAAACGTCTCTGAATAATGGTTTAGCTCTATATGGGGCCATGATCGGTACCCCGGCCTTTTGCGCCACCTGTCGAACCCAAGGCACTGCTGCTGGCCGTTTTCCGTCCGATCTGTATGCGCGATCAACGCGCAAACCCAGGAGAACGTCCATGGCAAACGATCAGAATGACCCCGGCCTCGAGCAAACCGAATCCCAGCCCGGCAGCGGTGACGGAGAGATCCCGCTACCTTCGGATGACGAAGGCCCGATCGAGGAGGAGATGGAGGACGCGCAGGCCAACAATTCGGTTTCTGCCGAGCACCCGCAGCCTCGCTGACGGAATTGCCCGGAACGAATGCGGTTCACACCTTTTCTTGCGAGGTATGCAGCGATGAGCCCCGATCCGAATGCACAAGGCGGCACGAACCTGGACATGCCCACTTCACCTGACCCGGCCGTTGACCCCGACCGCCCGACCATACCCGACCCTGACGACGACCCGCTCATGAACGAAGAAGAGGGTGGTGATTGGCAGGAGGAAGACAGCTTGGCTGATGACGGCAGGCAGAGCGTGGAGCAGCCTGCGGTAGACCTGGATCAGCGCAGGGAGTGACCATTGATAGGGCAGGGCCCTGTGGGAGCGGGTTTCCCCGCGAAGAATCCGACACGGTGTATGGCACCGGCTGCGCCGGTGTTCGCGGGTGAACCCGCTCCCACAGGTACTGCGGCTGTCTTGAAGGCTGTTGTGATTCTGTGGGAGCGGGCATGCCCGCGAAGAATTCAGCGCGGTGGTTGGCACCGGCTGCGCCGGTGTTCGCGGGCACGCCCGCTCCCACAGGTACTGCATCTGCCTTGAAGGCTGTAGTGATCCTGTAGGAGCTGGCTTGCCTGCGATGGGCTGCGCAGCAGCCCCGATGGACACAGCCCTGGCATGCTCGCCGGCGTATCACCCCCGTCGCAACGCAGCCGCCAGCCCCACGGTCAGGATCACGGCACAAAGCATTGCCAGGCTGATGGCAATTGCGACACCCCAGGCATCGAGCAGCCCCGCCAATACCAGATAAAACGCAATCACCCCCACCGCCCCGATCGCATTGCCCCGCACCATCGCCGCCATTCCGGCACGCCCAGTCTGCACATGGGCGAACACCACCAGCGGCCAGGCAATCACCGGGATCGGCGCCAGCATCCCGCTGGTCGCCGGGCCCAGCCAGTTGGCCAGGCTTGTGGTGACCATCAGCAACGAAGTGGCAGACACCATGCGCAGAGGGATTTCCCAAAATCGATGCCGGGGCCGGACCAGGGTGTCCGGCCTGGGCTCGCGGCCGCTGGCGCGTATCAGCACGCCGATCAGCACCAGCGCCACGGCAATCGACAGGTACAGGTTGCCCCCGTGGGTAAACGCGTAGGCCGCTACGCCATAGCAAAGCATCGCCAGCAATACGGCCCAGCCGATGCCGAGCCTGCGTGTGGCGAACAGGTAGAAGGTGTACGTGGCCTGCACCGCCGCCAGGCCGCCCAGCGCGCCGGGCACCGCACCCAAGGCAAAGGCCGTGCCCTGTTCCAGGCACAGGAAGGTCATTACCAAGGCCGAAGTGATCGGAAGGCCGGACAGCAACCCACCGAGCAGGCCGCCCCAGCGACGCGAGGCGAGAGAGATGGCCCACATCAGGAGCGGGGTGACGATCAGCTTGAGGTAGAACAGGGTCATCGCAGGTCTATCCATATGTGCGAAAGGTGCGCCCGCCGTCGATATTGGTAGGGCGCAGATGAATCAGCTGCGGCTTGCCTCCAGCGCCTGGGCCAGGTCGGCGATGATGTCGTCGCTGTGCTCGATGCCGATCGACAGGCGCACCATGTCCCGTGGCACGCCGGCCTTTTCCAGCTCCTCGTCATTGAGCTGGCGGTGGGTGGTAGAGGCGGGGTGGCAGGCCAGCGACTTGGCGTCGCCAATATTCACCAGGCGTACCACCAGCTGCAACGCATCGATGAAGCGCGCACCGGCCGCCTGGCCGCCCTTGATGCCGAACGACAGGATCGACGCCGGCTTGCCGCCGGTGTAGCGCCGGGCCAGTTCATGCTCGGGGTGGTCGGGCAGCCCTGCATATTTCACCCACGCCACCTGCTCGTGCGCTTGCAGGTAGCGGGCGACCTTCAGCGCGTTCTCGGTGTGGCGCTCCATGCGCAGGGCCAAGGTTTCCAGGCCTTGCAGGATCAGGAAGGCATTGAACGGCGACAGCGCGGCACCGGTGTTGCGCAATGGCACCACGCGGCAGCGGCCGATGAAGGCGGCGGGGCCGAAGGCTTCGGTGTAGGTGACGCCATGGTAGGACGGGTCGGGGGTGTTGAGCAGGGCGAAGCGCTCCTTGTTGTCCGCCCATGGGAACTTGCCGGAGTCGATGACGATGCCGCCGATGCTGGTGCCATGGCCGCCGATGTACTTGGTCAGCGAGTGCACGACGATATCGGCACCGTGCTCGAACGGCCGGCACAGCACCGGGGTGGCCACGGTGTTGTCGACGATCAGCGGCACACCATGGCGGTGAGCGGCCTCGGCCAGCGCGGCGATGTCGACGATATTGCCGGCAGGGTTGCCGATGGACTCGCAGAACACCGCCTTGGTGCGCGAATCGATCAGTGCTTCGAGGGCGGCGATGTCGTCATGGGCGGCGAAGCGGGTATGGATGCCCATGCGTGGCAGGGTGTGGGCCAGCAGGTTGTAGGTGCCGCCGTACAGCTTGGCCACCGAGACAATGTTGTCGCCGGCCTCGGCGACGGTCTGGATGGCGTAGGTGATGGCCGCCATGCCCGAGGCCACCGCCAGCGCGCCAACTCCGCCCTCCAGGGCGGCCATGCGCTGCTCGAGCACGTCGTTGGTGGGGTTCATGATGCGCGAGTAGATGTTGCCGGCCACCTTCAGGTCGAACAGGTCGGCGCCGTGCTGGGTGTCGTCGAAGGCGAAGGAAGTGGTCTGGTAGATCGGTACGGCCACTGCCCGGGTAGTCGGGTCGGGGCTGAAGCCTGCGTGGATGGCGAGAGTTTCCAGCTTCATGCAATCGTTCCTTGAGCGTGGGTGGAGCGATCGAGCATGTGGCGGGGGGAGGGCGTGGGTCAAGCGTGAACGCGCGATGGGCTGCCCGGCAGCAGCCCATCGCGTTCAAAGGTGCTTCTACTGGTCCTGGCGGCGTACCTGCATCAACCACTGCCCCAACTGCCAGGCGCCGCCTACCGCGATCAGGCCCGCCACTGCGCGCCAGTCACGGAAGAACAGTCGCATCGCGTTGATGGTGGGCGGTGCGTCGCTACTGCGGACGTAAATGCGGATCCGCGAGGGTTGTGGGGCGGGATCGGTCTCCACGCTGTCGTGTTGCGACAGCGAAGCTGGGCTGACGCCCTCCTGGATGATCAGGTAGTCACGGCCCTGCTGCGCCACGCGGGCGTTGATCTTTTCCTTCTTCAACTGCTCGACCAGGCCTTTGGTGACGCTTTCGATCTGCTGATCCACGGTATGGACGAAGTTTAGTAACTGGGCGCCACTCACCTTTGGGTCGGCGGTAAACGCCAGCGGGCCGGCGTTGAGGGTGGCGATTTCTATGGGTTTGTTCATTCTCAGCTCCTTGCCGAATCCGGCGACAGCAGGCCGGCGCGCTGCTGCGCGCCGGCCGCAGCTTCAGGCGTGTTCCAGAACCCTGCCAAGGCGCTCCTGGCGGGCAGCGATCAACCGTTGGGTAGCCTCGTAGGATACTTTGGTCACTTCGGAGTAGGTGATGGTCAGTTTTATATTGGCGCCGTCCATGCGCGCAGTTGCGGTTGCGCAGTTCATGCCACTGGGGAACTTGATCTCTCTTGGGCCGACAACGACGTTGCTGCTGATGACTTCACCCAGCTGTACTTTCTGGAACAGCCCCAGGTAATAAGTGGGTGTCACCTTGAACTGAGCCTGGCCGCTACCGACCACATCCGGCTTGAACACCGAACCCTGCCCGCTCATGCCGATACCCAGGTTGGCAGGCAAGTTCGATTTGTTGTTGATCTGGATGCTGTCTGCGGGCGCGGAGCCGCTACCCAGCACCAGTTGCTGGACGTTGTCCTTGAACACGCAATCCCAGACCGACCCGAGCTGCGTCGACAGCGTCTGGCTGGCCTTGTACACCCCGACACCCCCGACTTGCCGATAATTGGCAATCACCACGTTGTAGTCGATGGTCCACTCCACCCCGCTGTAGCCCTGGGTGGGCACGGTGGTCTGCTTCCACGACACGCTGTCGAGCCCTACCGAGCTTGGCAAAGTCTGGTAGACCGCGAGGGTCCAGGTATCGTTGGTCTGGTTATCGAAGTCGACATAGTAGTCAGTGCTCATGATGCTCTCCTTGTCATGTGGGCCGAGGGCATGGGGTCACGCGCTCGGCCCAGTGACAGGAGCATCGATCATGCCAAGCTGCTGATCGCTTGTTTTTCAACCAGTTAGGTTGAAAAACAAGGGGGCGGGTGGACGTTTTCGTCCACCTCGGGGTGCTCGCGGCGGACGCATCCGACCACCTCAACCAAGGGGCGCCCTGGCGTAGCACAAACGGCTCGGACGCACCTTCATCCGCACCAGCGACAGCAGGAAGCCGAACCCGCACTGGTTGGGGTCCAGCACCGGTACGTAGCAGCCAAGGTCCTGCTCGATGAGCTTCGACAAGCGCTCGGCGACACCCATGAAGCCGGTACAGCCGAGCAACAGTGCCTGCGCGCCATCCTCGTTGATGGCAGCCAGCCCGGCTTGCAATGCCTTGACCAGTACCACCTCCACATCACCCAACTGGGCTACCGGGCAGTCAATGGCTCGGATCGAGGCAAAATTGATGCTCTGGCCATAACTGGCCACATGACCGCGTTGCAGGGCCAGGGTGCTCTGCAGGATGGTGATGATGGAAAACCGCTGACACAACCCCAGGGCACTGAACGCGGAGGTGGGGAAGCCGCCAATGATCGGGATATCGATCACTTCGCGGGCAGGCTCCACGCCGCACATGTCGAAATCGCTCAGCCAGATGCCGTCGAACCCCTGCTGCTCAAGGTGCTGGGCCAGGCGCACCACTGCCAGGGCGTTCTCGGCGAGATTCAGCCGGTTCTGGATACACGGGCTGCCCTGGTCGATGTTGTACACCTGGACCTCGACATCCGGGGGCACCACTGGGGCTATCGAGGCCAGCAGGCCCTCGTTGTAATCGCTGCAGTTGACCGGCGCGAGAACCGCAATGCGCAGGCTCATGGTCGTAGCTCCTGCAGTTGCTCGATGCTTCGGTAGGCGCCCATGTAGCCCAGGTCTGCCAGCAACTGCTCGAAGCTCCACGCGATCAACCCACCGGGCTGGCGTAGTGGCGCCGCCGCCTGCCAGCCGATCAGGCAGGCAGGGCGCCCGGCATAGCTCGGGTCCAGCGAGCCATCGGCGCGCACCAGGTCGCCGTTGGAGGCCAGTGCCGGCCCCGCACCTTCGAAGAACCAGGCAATGCTGTCCGGGGCCATGGCCAGCGGTTGCGGCTGGTGCTTGTCCCACAGCAACAGCGACTCGTTCTCGTAGCACAGGCGCAAGCTTCCTTCGTGGCTGTCGAGGTCGATGCGGCCGATGTCGAAGCCGCCCTGGGTAGTCACGCCAGCATGGGTCAGGCGCGCATTGCGAGACAGGCACCGAGCCATCAGGCCGAACTGGCCAAGCCAGTCGAGCACGGCCTGGCAAGTGTGCAGCTGCCCCGCAGCCAGGGCTCTGCCCAGCGCCAGGGCGCGGCTGAGGGTGCCGCGCATCGGCAGCGCGGAAGGCAGCTGGTCGGGGCTCATGCACCATTGCGCCAGGCCACCGAACTCACCGAACGCCGGCGAGCCGACCACAGGGCGCAACATTTGCTCGGCGATCACATTGGCGTTTTCAGCGTACCCCTGGGCCTTGGCCGGCGGCGTCACATTCAGCTCCACCACCAGTCCGCCCTGGCTGACCACGAACGCCGGCCGCGGCGGTATACCAGCAGCAGCGAAGGTGAGCATCGGCAATGAGGGCACCGCGCGCCCGGCGCCGTCCGCATCGACCACCGCCAGGCCCAGCTTGGCGGCGGCCAGGCACGCAACCAGAAAGCCCAGCGCGCCGCTTTCCGGCGGCACGACATAGGCAAGCTCGCGGCCCTGCTCATTCAAGCGCTGGCGCAAGCATTCCAGTGCCTGGATCGGCCCGAGGGGGTACTGGCAACGCCCGATCGTTTCCGGTGCACCCATGTACGCCACTACCGCGGCGTCGCCGGCACGGGCCTCATCCACCGTGACCACCCTGACGCGGTCGCGCGGGTAGAATTCCCCGATATTGAACGCGGCCAGCAAGTGCCGGGCCGACGCCAAGGTGCCGCCACCACCACTGCCAAAGAAACAACCACCGTTGATCAACGCTTGCAGATCCTTGTGCTCCAGCTCGAACGCCATGATCGTGCTCCTGCTTTTCGGTTGAGGGGGTCAGCTCGACAAACGTGCCAGCCAGCTACGCACGTTGCTGGCGGGCGGGTAGTCCAGTTGCGGGTCGAGGCCGCGAAGCGCACGCATCAGGATCGACTGCACCTGGGCGCCACGTTCGCTGCGTTCGAGCAACCGGGCCAATTCCAAGGCGGCATGCAGCCGCGCCGGCACCACGCCGAGGGTCAGCGCGGTGGACAAGGCGACGCGCAGGGTCGCCTCGGCTTCGCGGTCGTCGCCAAGCGCCAGCAGCGCCCGGCCGCGTAACAACATCAGTTCGCACAGGTAGGCACGCTCCTGATGGTCCTGGGCCAGGTCCAGGGCGACATCCACCAGTTCCAGGCAGGCCTCTGCGCGCCCGCCCAGCAACAGCACTTCGCCGCGCTTCCAGGCCTGGAAGCCGTGGAACAACAGGCCCCCGTTACGCAGCACATGCTGCTGGTAGCCTTCGGCAATGGCCTGTTCACCGGCTTCGTACTCACCCGATAGGCCCTGGTGATAGCCGCGCAGGATCATGCCCACGCCCCGGTAGAAGGAGAACTCGTGGCGCGCACTGAGCAGTTCCAGCTCGCGGGCCAGGCGCCCGAGTGCATCGCGCTCGCCCAGCACTGCAGCGAGCCAGGCCGCGCCCTGCAGGGCGACCGCGCGGTTGAAGGGGTTGTCGACCGCCTGCTCGGCGCGGGACTGCAAGCGGGCCAGCGCCTGGCGCGCCTGGCTGAACAGGCCCAGCTCGAAGGCGGCCAGGCCCTCGAAAGTGCGGGCAAGGCCCACCAGGTCCAGCCCTTGGTTCGATGGCCAACTGGCCTGGTCGTCATCCAGCAGCCTGCCGCGCGTCAGGCAGGCCAGGCTTTCCTCGAAATCGCCGAGCCAGAACAGGGTATTGGCCATGGCCAGGTGGGCCTCGATGCGCAGTGCCTCGCCACCGGCGATCTGCGCCTGCTGCAGCATCTGTTGTGCCGTAGCGCGGGCCTCTGCCAGTTCCAGGCCCATCAACAGGGTGGTCCACAGCCCGAACGACACCGACGCCATCTCTTGCGGCTGGCCTTGACGCGCGGCCAAGGCCTGGGCGTCCCGGTAGCTGGCCAGGCTGGTGATGCTCAACCAGCCCTCGATACTGCGAAAGCTAACTCCCAGTAACCGGTGCAACTCAAATTGCAAACGCCACAGGTCTTTGCCCTCGTAGACCCGCTCGGCCACTTCCAGGCCTTTCTGCAAAGGGCCCAGGGCGCCGCGGAAGTCGGCCCCGTCGATCAGCTTGCGGCCTTCGGCCAGGTAGCGCTCCACGGTCAGGCGCAAGTCCTGGCGCAACCGGACCCGCCGCTCGATCACCTTGCGGTTGACCCCCAACAGCTGCGCCGCAGCACTCTTGTTGCCGTTGCAGCGGTTCAGCGCATGCTCTATCAGCAGTGTCTCCACCGCTGCCAGTTTGTCCGGCCCCTCAAGCCCGAGCAGCGCTTCGGCCAGCTCTACGGCAGGCGCCGAGGCGGGCGAGGGCGGTACCAGCAATTGCTCGAGGGTTTCCCGATCGACCAGTGGTGACGGGGCCAGGGTGCCGATGCGATCGATCGAATTGCGCAGTTCGCGCACATTGCCAGGCCAGTCTCGTTGGCACAGCAGCTCCAGCGCTGCTGCATCGAAGCGCAGCGGTCGCCGTTGCTGGCGGCAAAAATGCTCGATCAGGTCCGGGATGTCCTCACGGCGCTCGTTCAGTCCCGGCAGTTCGAGCTCGAACACCGACAAGCGGTAGTACAGGTCTTCGCGAAAGCGCTCCTCGGCCACCAGGCGCTTGAGGTCACGGTGGGTGGCCGCCACCACCCTGCCGCGGAAGCGCCGGTTTTCGCTGCTACCAAGCGGCCGGTACTGCCCGGTTTCCAGCACCCGCAGCAGCTTCGGCTGTAGGGCCAGGGGCAGTTCGCCGATCTCATCGAGGAACAGTGTCCCCGCCCCAGCCATCTGCAGGTGGCCCATGCGCTCGCCAACCGCGCCGGTGAACGCGCCGCGGGCATGGCCAAACAGCTCGGACTCGAGCAGTGGCTCGGGTATTGCCCCGCAGTTGAGGTCGATGAATGGTTTGCCCGGCGCGCTCAGGCGGTGCAGTTGCTGGGCGATGACTTCCTTGCCGGCTCCCGTCGGGCCGAAGATCAGTACCGGCCGGTCGCTCTGCGCCACCCGCCGCAGCAAGGCCTGCAGCGCCTGCATGGCGGGCGAACGGCCAGGCACGCCATCCTCGTCGCCCGGGTGCGTGGTGCACAGTGGCTCCATGAGAATCCATCCTCGTTGGGGTGAGCCAGGCAATGAGGTATAGCAGAGCGACGCGGCCGCTGCTGGTGTCCGGGCGGCCACCGGTCAGAACGTCGAAAATGCGCGCGACCAGCCCGCCAGAAACGATGGAAGCGGCGGCCGAGGCCACTGTCTGGTTGATGTTGCTTTCGTGCAACGTCCATGCGGGCCGGCCCTTGCTCCGCCCCGCCAGGCCCTGCCACAGGGTGAAACCGACCAGCAAGGCGATGATCGACATGTTGAACGACCAGCCGATCCGAAGGCCCGCGTACACATTCGAGGGCGTCAGCAGAATGCCCAGCGCTACGCCGGTGAGCACCGCCCGCGGGTTCAGTTCACGTTCGATGCGAACCTGGGGAGGGGCGGTAGACGGGGCAGGTCTCATGGCAATCCCTTGTCGGAGTGGTAAGCGCGCTTTGCACAACTGAGCCACTGATGCCACAAAGGTTCACTGTCGCTTCTGGTTGTGAAAGGTGTCCAGCAACGGCCCGGAAGTGCTAGCGGCTACACCGTCGGGTCTCAAGAAAAGTGCTGCGCACAGGGGCCCGCTTTTGCTGACATTGCCGAATCAAGTGAGATTAGTTAAGTTATCTAAATTCGATAACTTTCCTAAACTCGGTATAAGTCATGGACCCGATCACTAATCCCTATTCCCCGGGAGCAGGCGCGCCGCCGCCGGCATTGGCTGGTCGCGACGCATTACTCAAGCAGGTAAGCATCGCAATCGCCCGCATTCGCCGGGGCCGAGCGGCGAAGAGCGTGCTGATGGTCGGCTTGCGCGGCGTGGGCAAGACGGTACTGCTCGAAAAAATGCGTATTGAAGCCGAGGCCGAGGGTGTTCAGGTCATACGCATGGAGGCGCCGGAAAATCGTTCACTACCCGCACTGTTGGCGCCCCAATTGCGCCTGGCGTTGCTTCGCCTGAGCCGGGTGGAAGCGGCTCGGGACCTGGCTCAACGTGGGTTACGAGCCCTTGCCGGCTTTGCAAAGTCGTTGAAAGTTACTTACGCGGACATAGAGGTGGGTCTGGATCTGGAGCCGGAGCCAGGCTTGGCTGATAACGGTGACCTCGAAGGCGACTTGGCGACCTTGCTGGAGGAGGCCGGCAAGGCCGCACAGCGCGCGGACACGGCGCTGGTGATGTTCATCGACGAGTTGCAGTACGTTGCCGAAGATCAGTTGGCCGCGTTGATTACAGCCTTGCATCGCTGTGCCCAGGGCCAGTTACCTGTCACGCTGGTTGGGGCTGGCCTGCCTCAATTGCGCGGGCGTTGTGGTAACGCGAAATCCTATGCGGAGCGACTGTTCGATTTCCCTGAGATCGGCCCGCTTGCTCCTGAGGCCGCAAGGTTTGCGGTAGTACGGCCTGCAGAAGATGAAGGCGTGGAATTCGAAGAGGCGGCGCTGGAAAGTGTGCTGGCACATTCACAGGGCTATCCGTACTTCCTGCAGGAGTGGGGCAAGCATTCATGGGATGTAGCCTCGCAGAGCCCCATCACCAGCGCTGATGTCGAAACCGCTTCAGAGCAGGCGATTGCCACACTGGATGAGAGCTTCTTCCGGGTGCGCTTTGACCGCCTTACGCTTGCGGAAAAGAAGTACCTGCGTGGCATGGCGGATCTGGGGGCCGGCCCTCATCGTTCTGGTGATATCGCGGCCAGCCTGGCGCGGAAGGTTTCCACGCTCGCACCGCTGCGCAGTGCATTGATCGAGAAAGGGATGATCTACAGCCCGAACCACGGTGATACGGCGTTCACTGTGCCGCTTTTCGATGAGTTCATGCGGCGTATCATGCCGGGCGATGATTGGCGGATGGGTTAGCCTGCTTTACGGCGCTGCAAGCCGCAACCACAGGCAACGCTCCTCGGCCGGGACGCAAAAGCGTACCCGGCGCGAGCGCACGCACACCACGGTTCATTTCACCCCCGACTGCCCAAACCGCTTGCGATACTCCGCCGGCGTAACCCCCACATGCTTCACGAACGCCCGCCGCAACGTATCCGCATTGGCAAACCCACACAGCGCCGCCACCTGCTTCGGTGGCTCTCGCCCAGCCTCCAGCCGCGCCCGCGCAGCATTCACCCGCGCCAGCTCCACCCACGCGGCCGGGGTCATCCCCACATCACTCTGAAACACCCGTGCAAAATGCCTCGGGCTCAGCCCAACCCGCGCGGCCAGGCTGGCAACCCCGTGGTCCAGTGCAGGGTTGGCGGCCACGTAACGCTGCAACCCCTGCAATGCCGAACGCCCAACCGGTGATGTCCCACCTTGCCGGCTGAACTGCAGCTGCCCGCCAGGCCGCTTGAAGTACATCACCAGGTGCCCGGCCACCTGCTTGGCAATATCCCGCCCCAGGTCTTCTTCCACCAGGGCCAGTGCCAGGTCCAGCCCGGCCGTTACCCCCGCAGCGGTACGCAGGTTGCCGTCATTTACCTGAATGGCATCGGCATCCACCTTTACCCGCGGATAACGCTCGGCCAACGGCTGCGCCACGGCCCAATGGGTGGTCACACGCCGTTCATCCAGCAACCCGGCAGCCGCCAGGGCAAACGCCCCCGTGCACACCGAGCCGTAACGCCGGCAAGCGCCCGCGCGTTGCCGCAGCCAGTCGAGAATGCCGGGGCGCAGGTATTGCTCGGCAGCCTGCGGTGTGCCGGCGACCAGCAGGGTGTCGATGGCTTCCAGGTCTTCGCCGATCCAGCCGTCGGCGACCAGGCGTGTACCGGAAGAGCTCACCAGCGGCCCCGGTTCGCAAGCCAGCAACAGCAGGCGATAGGCTTCACGGCCGGCCTGGCGGTTGGCTTCGGCGAATACATCGAGCGGGCCGCAGGCATCCAGCAGTTGTACGTCGGGCATGGCCAGTATGGCGACCGTGATGGGGGCAGAGGGCATGGTGGCTCCGGGCGTTGCGCCGCAAGTCCGTAATCCGCCGACAATGGCAGTATTTGGCTGTACAAGTCAATTGAGGACATTGGCCCACGACCGCAGACTGGGCTCGTCATCAACCCACCCAGGAGCGACCATGTCCTCATCCATCGCCGGTATCCAGGTGCCCGACAGCACTATGGCTCGGGAAATCACCGAGCTCGTCCGTGACACGGCTTCCCCTTTGCTGTTCCACCACTCCAGCCGGGTGTTCTACTTCGCAGCCCTTGCCGGGCAGCGGCTGGGGCTGCGTTACGACAGTGAACTGCTGTACGCAGGCTGCATGTTCCATGACATGGGCCTGACCCATCAGCACAGCAGCGATTGCTGCCGCTTCGAGGTGGACGGTGCCAATGCGGCGCGCGATTTCCTCCAGCGCCACGGTGTGGACGAGCGCGATGTCGAACGTGTGTGGACGGCGATCGCGCTGCATACCACGCCGGGTATTCCAGAGCATATGCACCCGCTGATCGCTCTGGTGACTGCGGGGGTGGAGACAGATGTGCTGGGGTTGCACCACGAAGGGCTGGAAATTGCCGCACGGGACGCCGTGGTCCAGGCGCACCCGCGTGGGGAGCGGTTCAAGGAGGCGATCATCCAGTCGTTTTACGACGGCATCCGGCACAAGCCGCATACCACGTTTGGCAACGTGAAGGCGGATGTGATCGCGGACAAGGAGCCTGCATTCCGGCCTGGGAATTTCTGCAGCGTCATTCGGCAGTCCTGCTGGGCGAGCTGAGTAAAGCGGGCTGGTGCTGCCGGTGTTCGCAGGCCCTGGTGCCTGTCAGCTAAACAGATTGGGGCCGCTTTGCGGCCCTTCGCGGGCGTGCCCGCTCCCACAGGTTGCGCATCAGATCAAACCGGTGCTATCGAAGTGGGAGCTGGCTCGTCGAACGCAGAGTCCGCCGCCGAGCGTTCGCGATTCGCCACCCCGAACGGCACATGCACCATCGGCAAATCCCCCGCCGGTGATTGCAAATGGCTGCGTTGGTCATCAAAGAACACATGCGGCTTCAGTATCGACAGCACCCTGGGTTTCTCCATCCCGCCCAGAAAGAAGCACTCGTCCGGCGATACGCCCCAGTCCTTCAGCGTCGTCACCACCCGCTCATGCGAAGGGGCATTGCGCGCCGTCACGATGGCAATCCGCAAGATGCGCTTGTACGCCGGGTCTTCGGCCAACTTGCGGTCCTCGAGCATGCGAATCAGCGAAAGCTTGCGGTACAGGTCCGCCAAGGGCCCCGGCGAATGCGGGATCCCCTTGCGCACACGTTCATGCTCCTGAAACTCGTCCAGGTTGTCGTCGCGCTTGTACACGCGCTCGGCCTCGTCATCGGCAATCACCCCGTCAAAGTCGAAGGCCACCCGCAATTCGGTGTCGATCTCGTCATCGTAGATGCGTGTCGGCAGCACCCGCCCGGCCGGGTAGTTGGCGTCGATGGCTTTCTGTACATCTTCCTCGTTGGCACTGAGGAACAGCGAGGCATTGAATGCCGGGATGTACTCGTAGGGCGAGCGGCCCGACATGAATGCCGCGCGGGTGATGTCCAGCTGGTAGTGGTTGATCGAGCGAAACACCCGCAGGCCGGTCTCCGGCGAATTGCGCGACAGCAGCACCACCTCCACCGGCAACTGCTCGGGGAAGGCCTGGTTGATGCTCAGGAAGCGGCGAATGAACGGGAACGCCACGCCCTTGGGGAAGGGTTCGTCCAGGTTCTGCTGCTGGTGCTGACGGTAAGCCTCGACGCCCTCGGTCTGGTAGATGTCGTCCGAGACGGTGAGGTCGAACAGCGCACTCGAAGCAACGCCGATGACCAGTTTCTGTTCGATGGGGTAGGGCATGAAACAACTCCTGCGTGAGCTGAAGGCAAGTGTACCCGTGCGCTGTGACGAAAGCCCTCAGTACCCACAGGCGCTATCGGCATCAGATGAGGATGTAGTCGCTACGCACCATCAGCGGCTCATGCGCCCCTTCGACCAGGTGCACGAACTGCCCTGCCACCTGGTCGATCGCCAGGCAGTCGTCGACATCCAGCAAGGCATCGGTATGCGGCTTCAGCCAGTCCGCCTGCATGCGTTGCTTGCCCAGGGCCTTGGCCTCGGTCTTGCTGTGGGCGGTGACCAGCAGGTAGCGGTGGGCCTCGCCGAATACTTCGCGTTCATAACCACCGAGGTTGATGAAGTACAGGCGCAGCGCACCGGGGGCGGGGGCGTGCGGGCGCAGTTCGATGCGATGGCCGTCGACACCATGCACTTCCAGCCATGAATCGATGTGCAAACCTTTCGGGCTGCCGAACCAGGCCTGGCGCAACTGCGGGTAGGCCTGTTCGAAGGTGTCGGCCAGGGCGAACACCACATCGTGAACTTCGATCTTGGCGCCGGGGTGGCGGCCTCCGAGCATGACGACGTAAAGCATGGGCGGTCCTTTGCATGGTGGATGTAAAAGTGCGGCATTGTACTGCCAGATCAGCGGATGCCGCATGGATCCAGTGGCCCCTTGTAGGAGCGGCCTTGTGTCGCGAAAGGGCCGCAAAGCGGCCCCTGGATTTCAGCAACTGTGCATAGTCTGTTGGGGCTGTTCTGCAGCCCTTTCGCGACACAAGGCCGCTCCTACAAGGCGCTGGGTATGCCTGACAGTTGCTCCACCAGAAAATCCACGAACACCCGCACCCGCGCCGGCATCGCCGGGCCGCCGACGAACACCGCATGGATCGGCTCGCGATCACCGGGGTTGTACGCCTCCAGCAACGGCACCAGCTGCCCGTTGGCCAGGTCATCGGCCACGGTAAAGGTACCGATGCGCGCCACGCCGGCGCCGAGCCTGGCCAACTGCGCCAGGGCCTCGCCGCTGCTGCATTCGATATTGCCCGTCACCTTCAACGAGAATGCCTGCCTGTCGCGACGGAACGGCCAGTCGGGTGCGGCGCGGCGGAAGTTGAAACGCAGGCAGTTGTGCCGGGCCAGGTCCTCTGGCACAAGCGGCGTACCGCAGCGCGCCAGGTACTCGGGCGAGGCGACGATCACCTGGCCGGTTTCGCCAATGGCACGGGCGCTCAACGAGCTGTCCGGCAGGTGGCCGAAACGCAGCGCCACATCGGCCTGGCCGCCGAGAATGTCGGCCACTTCGTCGCTGAGGGTAAGGTCGACCAGCACCTGCGGGTAGCGCGCGCTGAACGCCGCCAGCAGCGGCACCACGGTCAGCCGGCCATGGCCCAGCGCTGCGCTGACCCGCAAGCGCCCGCGGGGCACACCCTGGTCGGTGATGGCCTCTTCCACTTCGAGCATGTCGGCCAGCACCCGCCGTGCACCACGCAGATACGCTTCGCCCTCAGGCGTGAGGGTGATCGCCCGGGTGGTACGCAGCAGCAGGCGGGTGCCCAGGCGCTGTTCGGTCCGCGCGAGGATGCGGCTCACCGCCGACGGCGTCAGGCCCAGCGCGCGGGCGGCGGCGGACAGGCTGCCCTCCTGGGCCACCTTGGCAAAGATTTCCATCTCTCCGGATCTTCCACTGAAGTCCATTTGTGCCTCTTGAGCAAAGGTGGTTCGCAAAAATGCAGTCTAGTGCGGCTCAGCTTCGGATCGTAGCATTTGCAGCACAGATAAGGAGCTTGCCATGCGTATCAATCCACCTCTTGTCGCGCTCGCCATCGGTGCCTTCGGCATCGGTGTCACCGAGTTCGCCCCCATGGGCATGTTACCCAGCATCGCCACCGATCTTGGCGTCTCCATCCCCGCAGCCGGGCTGTTGGTCAGTGCCTATGCGATCGGTGTGCTGATCGGTGCGCCGCTGATGACCCTGGCCACGGTGAAGATCCCGCGGCGTTACCTGCTGATCGGGTTGATGGCCATCTTCACCCTCGGCAACCTGATGTCGGCCCTGGCCAGCGACTATGCCAGCCTGCTGGTCGCCCGTGTGGTCACCTCGCTGAACCACGGTGCGTTCTTCGGCATCGGCTCTATCGTCGCGGCCAGCGTGGTGCCGCCCGAGAAGCGCGCCGGTGCCGTGGCCGCCATGTTCATGGGGTTGACCCTGGCCACCATCGGCGGTGTGCCGCTAGCGACCTGGTTCGGTGAAATGCTGGGCTGGCGCACGGCGTTCTGGGGCATCGCCGGGCTCGGCCTGGTGGCAATGACCACCCTCTGGTACGCACTGCCCAATGTGCCGTCGCCCAAGGGTGGCGGGGCCATGGCCGAAATCCGCGTGCTCGGCCGCGGGCCGGTGCTGGCGGCATTGCTGCTGACCGTGGTGGGCTCCAGTGCGATGTTCACGGTATTTACCTACATCGCGCCGATCCTGCAGAGCGAGGCGGCAGCGTCCACCACCTTCGTCACGGCCATGCTGGTGTTGTTCGGTGTCGGCCTGACCTTGGGCAACGTGTGGGGTGGCAAGGCGGCGGACCGCTCTATCGACCGTACCCTGATGCTGTCGCTGGCCGTGCTGATTGCGGTGTTGCTGGTGTTCCCGCTGGTGATGGACTGGCCGCTGCCGACTGCGCTGGCGATCCTGGTGTGGGGCGCTGCCAGCTTTGCCCTGGTGCCGCCGCTGCAAATGCGGGTGATGGAGGCGGCCAAGGATGCGCCCAACCTGGCGTCGGCGGTGAATATCGGGGCGTTCAACCTGGGTAACGCGATTGGCGCGGCGCTGGGTGGGGCGGTGATCAATGCGGGGCTTGGGTATTCGGCGGTTTCCCTGGCGGGGGCGGCGATGGCGGTTTTGGGCCTGGTGATGGTGCTGCTGTTCGCTTGGCGGGGGCGGGCGGGGGCTGCGGCGAGTCAAGTTGCTGTGTAACAGGTGGAGTTCTTCGGGGGCGCTTTGCGCCCCATCGCGACACAAGGCCGCTCCTACAGGAAACCGCGATTCCTTGTAGGAGCGGCCTTGTGTAGCGATGGGCTGCAAGGCAGCCCCACAGTCTTGCCCATCACGGCGTACCGTTACGGCCATGCAGGTGATAGGCCGGGCGCTCGCTCAGCCGCTCGTAATAATCGCGCACGGCCGGCAGGTGCGGGTGCTCGAAGGGCGTTTCGAACCAGCGGTTGACCGACAGGCCAATGGGGATGTCGGCCAGGGTGAACTGGCTGCCGGCCACATAGGCACCGGTGCTTGCCAGCTGGCGGTCGAGAATGTGCATGTAGCGCGCCCAGTCCGCGCAGCCGGCGGCCAGGGCCTGTGGGTCCTGGTGGGCGGGCGAGTGCCTGAGCAGCGACATGAACGCGTAGCTCCAGGAACGGTTGAGGTCCGAGGCCTGCCAGTCGATCCACTGGTCGATCCTGGCCCGCGCCTGCGCCTCGCCCGGGTAGAACGCGGTGGCACCATAGCGCGTGGCCAGGTAGCGGATGATGCTGTTGGATTCCCACAGGGTGAAATCGCCATCCTGGATCACCGGGATCATGGCGTTCGGGTTCAACGCAAGGAATTCGGCGCTGTCCGTGGGCTTGAAGCCCGCCCCCCAGTCTTCGCGCTCGAACGCGACCTCGAACTCGGCGCATGCCCACAGGACTTTTCGTACATTGATGGAGGAGGCTCTGCCCAATATCCGTAGCATGGTGTTCATCCTTGTGAGGGGGAATTGATCGTCCGTCACTGCCGCTTGCCGGTCAAGAGCCAGCGTGGTGGCGGAGCGTCCTCTTTGTAGGGTTCTTGTAGTCCATTTCCGAAAGTAAGCCTTTCCACCCCCAAGGTTATTGTGGCGGGGCAGGCAGCGCCCTAGTCTCGGCACGCTCGTAACCCGAGGAAATGGACATGGACAAAGACACTCCGAAAGAAAGCGGCAATCTCAATGTCGTGCGTGCAGCGGGCCGTTTTGGCAACGGCGGTGCCGAACTGGTGCAGATGAACGCGCAGTTGCCGATGCGCACGGCATTGATGGAGGCCTCGAGCATCATGGGCTGCATTACCGAACTCACCCGCAAGGCCATCGACCGGCCCGGTGACCGCAAGGCGATGATGCAGGCCACGTACTACCTGGCAGGCATGGCCAAGGCGCTGATCGATGGCCAGTTGCAGCAGTTGCGCCAGGCTCGGGGAGGCGAGCAGGAGCCTTAGTCAGGCTTGCCTGGGGACCATGAACTTGGCACCCTTGGTCAGTTTGAATCTCTGTATCACGACAGAAGGAAGTTCGCATTGAGCTGGGACAAGGTGGGGAAACTCCTCGTAGCCGTGCTGCTTGGCCTGATGGTCCTGCTGGCCGCCTATGGGTTGCTCAGGGGCAACCCGCGCCTGGAGGCATCGCTGACCTATGCCTACCTCACCTATCCCAGCCAGTTCAGCGAACGCATCACCAAAGCCAGCGAACAGCTCAAGTACGAGCAGTTGCAGGGGCGTATCAATGCCATCAGCGAGGGTGGGCTGAGCCACGATCAGGTCGAGCGGCTGATCGAAATGGCCCAGGCGCCGTATGCCCAGCTGTTCGCCAAGCCCTTCGAGGCCGGGTTGGTCGACCACCGCACCGGTCTGCTCATCGAGCTGCGCAACCGTGGTGATGCGCAGGTACGCCAGGTGAAAATCCGCCTGCCGGCGAAAGGCCTGGTGCAGGTGCGCGATGCAGCTGGCAATGACACCATCGTGGAAACCTCCACCATGCAAGCGGATATCCCCACCATCGAGCCGGGTGGCGTATGCAAGGTATGGGTGTATTTCGATGCAGACTATTCGCAGATCCGCCAGGGCGGGGTCAGCATCAGTCACGCCGATGGCAAGGCTGACATACAGGTTTACCGCGAGGTCATCGGTTTCCCGGCCTGGGTGGCCCGCTACAGCCGCGAGCTGATGATGTTGCTGGGCGTATTGGCGGCCAGCGTTTTGGGCCTGGCGTATGCCTGCCTGTCGCGCCGTAACCCGCACTGAACGCCTCACCTGTAGGAGCAGCCTTGGGGGGGGGGGGGGGGGGGGGGGGGGGGAGAGGGGGGGAAACATCGGCTATAGCCTCTTTCC
>NZ_JBKGFP010000109.1:0-764 GCF_046557535.1 Pseudomonas sp. S1(2024) | reverse complement strand
AGGAGCAGCCTTGTGCTGCGAAGAGGCCGGTACTGACTGAACATGTGTACCACCTGTACCGGCCTCTTCGCAGCACAAGGCTGCTCCTACAAGGAGTTGTGCAGGCTGTCAGTGAGCCATACTGCGTCCCAGTGTGGATAATCGCCAATCTCTGCTACCAGGCCAGCCCGCAGAGGGTTGGCAACGATGTATCGGGCTACCTTGCGCACATCATCTTCCTGGCGCAGCGCTCGGTCATGAAACCCGCGTTGCCAGACTGGGCCCGGGCTCACGCCCGCCTTGCACAATGCCGTACCAGATCGCGATTTGAACTGTCGCATCAGGCTGCTCAATGTGACGGCATGCAGCTCCACCAGCCAATGCAAGTGGTCAGGCATCAGCACCCAGGCAAGTGAGCGGCAAGCGCCAAGGCGTTCCGTCTGCCTCAGCTCACTGATGACCAGGCGAGCTGTACGAAGATCCTGAAACAGTGGCTTGCGTGCATGGGTGACAGTGGTCAGCAGGTACAGCCTGCCAGGCTCTGAAAAACGCCCCCGACGTAGCCGGTTGGCCTCAGCACGATCCATGTAATCTTCCTCGCATCCGTTCCGTGTGGGATACCTACAATAGAGATCCCAGACGCTACCGACGTTGGCAGATCGTTACCCGTTTTTTCAGTCATACACATTTGTAGGAGCAGCCTTGGGGGGGGGGGGGGGGGGGGGGGGGGGGGGAAAGGGGGGGGGGGGGAGGGGAGCCGTCTTCCCCCAATGAAACTCTCTACT
>NZ_JBKGFP010000108.1:0-31633 GCF_046557535.1 Pseudomonas sp. S1(2024) | reverse complement strand
GCAGATCGTTACCCGTTTTTTCAGTCATACACATTTGTAGGAGCAGCCTTGTGCTGTGAAGAGGCCGGTACGAGCGATACACATGTTTGGTCAGTACCGGCCTCTTCGCAGCACAAGGCTGCTCCTACAGGTCAGTGCCCAATGGCACTGATAGTCAGTGAATCGCCACGGGGTTGGTGTTCTTGCCGGTCAACAACCACCCTCGTGCAGCGCCAGGCTCTGGCGCAACTGCACGAGCATGGCCTGTCGCAATGCCTGCGGCGCCTGCACGCGGATCGAGCCGGCCTGGGACAGCAGCCAGCCCATCAGCGAGCGGTTGTCGTCGACGGTAGCTACCAGGATGGCACCACCTTCCGCCTGCAGCGTCAGTTGCATATCTGCCGACAGTGGCGACGCCTCAAGGCGCCGGGCAAGGGCATCATCGACCCAGGCGTGCAACTCGACCTGTTCCGCAGGTGAGAGCGCATCGGGCTGCAGCTGTTGCGCTTCGCCAGGGTTCAGGCCCGCTTGCCAGTACCAGCCGTAGGGCATGCCTTTGCTGTTGCACTGCAGCGGGAACAGTGCCGCGAGTTCGACCAGGTCGCGTTCGACCGTGCGTTTGCTGGTGATATAGCCAACGGTGGTCAGGGCGGCCTGCAACTGGGTGGAACTCATCCCCGGGTGACGGCCTGGCAGCAGCTTTAGCAGCTGCCACTGGCGGGCGATGGTGTGGCGGGTAGGGTGGCTGGGCAAAGGGCTCGTCCTTGAAGGCAGGCACGAAGCCTGCCTAAGTAGTGGCGTTTAGCTATTGCTCAGCATACCTTGTAGCAGAATGGGATCCAAGTTTTCGCATTTGGCGTTCAGTCCAGGCGCGTCACCCATTTGCCTGTGCCTTGGCCCTCTTTCAGCTGCCGCAGAGCCTGTGGCAAAGCAGAGAAGGTGAACTCGCGGCGCTGTGGCGCGATCAGGCGACCATCGGCAATGGCCTGCAGCAATTTTTCACCGGCCACGCGCAGGGCTTGGCGGTCTGCCAATTGGCCGTAGGCATGAATGCTGTTGAGCGCCACTTCATGCAGCGAGATCGCCGTGCTGAAAGCAGGCGTTGGTGCGGTTTCCTGGCGGTCCTGGATGCACACGAGGTGGCCGTTGTAGCCGAGCAGGTGGGCCAGGCTGCCGGCATGGGCGCCGCTGACGGTGTCGAACAGGGCATGCAGCGGGCGCTCGCCCAGGGCGGCCTGCAGTTGGTTCTGCCAGTCGGCGTCGTGGTAGTCGAACACCCCGCTCACACCGAGGGCCTTGAGCGAGGCGTGGTGGTGTTGGCCGGCACTGGCCCACACGCGCAGACCACGCTGCGCGGCCAGCTGCGCGAGGTAGAAGCCCACCGCGCCACCGGCGCCGATCACCAGCACGTCGCGGCTGGCACCTTCGGGTACCTTGGCCAGGGCCTGCCAGGCGGTCAGGGCGGGGCAGGGCACGGCGGCCGCGGCGGTGTCGCCGAGCGCACTGGGGATATGCATGACCAGGCTGGCATCGAGCAGGCAGTGCTCGGCAAAACTGCCGTCACGCGCCAGCGATTGGTGGTAGGCGACGCGGCTGCCCAACGGCATGTCGACGCCTGCGCCAACCGCGACTACCACACCGGCGCCATCCACGCCCGGGACCGTGCCCTGCTGCCAGGCCGGGTGGCCCCACTCGCAGATTTTCCAGTCCACCGGGTTGAGGGCAATGGCGCGGTTGGCCACCAGCACCTCACCGGAGCCGGGTTGTGGCACGGGTTTACGCAGCAGTTGCAGGCCGTCGAGGCCGGCGTTCGGGGTCCAGGCCCAGGCTTGATGATCGGTTGGCATGGTGCGGGTCCTTACGAGACGGGTGTGGGCGGCAGGCTAGCGGGGTTCGGGCGTGGGAAAAAGGTGCGGTGAGGGCAAGGTGTTTTGACTAGAGGACAAAAAAGCGGGGCCGCTGTGCGGCCCATCGCAGGCAAGCCAGCTCCCACAGGTACAGCACCAGCCTGGAGCCTGTGCAATTCCGGTGGGAGCAACTGTCTTTAGAAATTTATTTTCAAGCGTGCCATTCGGGCAGGGCTTCGCCCTCCATTCGCGGGCACGCGCGCTCCCACAGGTACAGCGTACTTTCAAGTGCAGCGCCGTACCTGTGGGAGCGGGCGTGCCCGCGAATGCGTCTGTCAGCCAACACAAAAGATTGACCCTTTCGCAACAGCCCAATCGCAACCTTTGCTTCCAGATCAAAACTCATTGTCCCGTGCCCATCTTTTTCCCATCCCCACGTCCCCCGAGAATCCACCCATCCCAACCTTCCACAGGTGATTCTCAAATGCCTCTCGCCTTGTTAGCCCTGACCCTGGCGGCTTTCGCCATCGGCACCACGGAGTTCGTGATCGTCGGCCTCATCCCGACCATCGCCAATGACCTGGCAGTGACACTGCCTTCGGCCGGCCTGCTGGTAAGCCTTTACGCCCTCAGCGTCGCCATCGGCGCGCCCCTGCTCACCGCCATGACCGGCCGCGTCCCGCGCAAGCTGCTGCTGGTCGGCCTGATGGCGCTGTTCACAGCCGGTAACCTGGTGGCCTGGCAGGCGCCCAGCTACGAATCGCTGATCATGGCGCGCATCCTCACCGGCCTGGCCCACGGGGTGTTCTTCTCGGTGGGCTCGATCATCGCCACCAGCCTGGTGCCGAAAGAAAAAGCCGCCAGCGCCATCGCCACCATGTTCAGTGGCATGACCGTGGCCTTCGTCACCGGTATCCCGCTGGGTACCTTCATCGGCCAGCACTTCGGCTGGCGCGTGACCTTCCTGGTGGTGGCTGCCTTCGGCCTGGTAGCGCTGCTCGGCGCACTGCTGTTCGTGCCCAAGCGCATCCAGCACAGCCAGCCGGCACCGCTGCTGCGCCAACTGCGGGTGATGCTGCAACCGCGCCTGCTGCTGGTGTATGCCATGACTGCCGTGGGTTACGGCGGCTCGCTGATCGCCTTTACCTTCCTTGCCCCGATCCTGCAGGACATCGCCGGCTTCGGCGCCAATAGCGTCGCCCTGGTGCTGCTCGCCTACGGCGTTTCGGTTGCCCTTGGCAACATCTGGGGCGGCCGCCTGGCCGACCGCAAAGGCCCGGTCAAGGCATTGTCGATCATCTTCCTGCTGCTGGCCGTGGTGCTGCTGGCGCTGACCTTCACCGCGCCGCATCCGGTGCTGGTGGTAATCACCGTACTGGCCTGGGGCGCGGTGGCCTTCGGCAATGTGCCGGGGCTGCAGGTGTACGTGGTGCAGCAGGCGGAAAAGGTCGCCCCCGACGCAGTCGACGTGGCGGCCGGTTTCAACATCGCCGCCTTCAACCTGGGTGTGGCCGGTGGCTCCTGGGGCGGTGCCCAGGTGGTGCAACAACTCGGCCTCGGCCACACCCCATGGATTGCCGCGCTGGTCACCCTCGGTGCCCTGACCCTGACCCTGTACAGCGGCCGCCTCGACCGCCGCGTACCTGCCCAGTCACCACCTGTCGTCAGCCGCGCCTGACCCCTGATTCGCCTTACGGAGATGCTCGCAATGGCTCAAGATCCACTGTTCCAACCCCTGCAATTCGGCGCCCTTAACCTGCCCAACCGCGTGCTGATGCCACCGATGACCCGCTCCCGCGCTGCCCAGCCTGGCGATGTACCGACCGCGCTGATGGCCGAGTACTACGCACAACGCGCCAGTGCCGGGCTGATCGTCAGTGAAGGCACCTGGATCTCGCCACTGGGCAAGGGTTACGCCCGCACCCCGGGTATCCACACCCAGGCGCAAATCGACGGCTGGCGCCAGGTCACCGAGGCTGTGCATGCCGCGGGCGGGCGCATGTTCGCCCAGCTCTGGCACGTCGGCCGCCTCAGCCACAGCAGCCTGCTTGGTGGCCAGGCACCGGTGTCGTCCTCGGCGATGCAGGCCGAAGGCGTGAATGTGTTCATCGACAATGCCGACGGCACGCCAGGCTTTGTCCAGGCTTCCAAGCCGCGCGCGTTGAGCGAAGCGGAAATTGCCGAGATCATCGAGCAATACCGCCAGGCTGCGCGCAACGCCATGGCCGCCGGTTTTGACGGTGTCGAGTTGCACGCGGCCAACGGATACCTGGTCAACCAGTTCCTCGATTCCGGCGCCAACGACCGCACCGACCGCTACGGCGGTTCGCTGGAAAACCGCCTGCGTTTCCTCGACCTGGTCACCCGTGCGCTGGTCGAAGGTACCGGCGACGCCCAGCGTGTAGGCGTACGCCTGGCGCCGCTGACCACGCTCAATGGCTGTGTCGATGCCGACCCGGTCACCACCTATACCGCAGCGGCCAAGCGCCTGGGCGAAATCGGCATCGGCTACCTGCACATTGCCGAAGCCGACTGGGATGACGCGCCGGACATGCCGGTGGACTTCAAGCAACAGCTGCGGGCGGTGTTCCCCGGGGTGATGGTGTATGCCGGCAAATACACCGGCGAACGTGCACGGCGCGCGCTGGAGGAGGGCTGGGCTGACCTGGTCGGCTTCGGCCGGCCATTCGTGGCCAACCCGGACCTGCCGGCGCGGCTGAAGCTGAATGCGCCCCTGGCCGAGCACGAACGGGCCACGCTGTTCGGTGGTGATGCCCATGGCCTGACCGACTACCCGCCACTGGCAACAGCCTGACTTCAGGCTCTACTTCTGTAGGAGCGGGCTCACGCTGTACCTGTGGGAGCGGCTTTAGCCGCGAACACCGGCAACGCCGGTGCCATCCACCGTGTCGCCTGCTTCGCGGGTGAACCCGCTCCCACAGTGACCGTGCAATTTCGAGGTAGGGTGTAAAAGTTCTTAGTGAAAAAGCCTGCTTCACTGAAGTTCCTGCAAGGCCGCCATTCCCTGTTTTACTCCATCAGCATCACAGCGTTGGCGTATTTTTCCTGGTCCGGTGTGAACGTTGTCAGCATGCCGGTGTGATTACAGGTCAGGGTAAGCTCTGTTCGCGTATCGATGAACAGATCCTCGCCGCGAAGGCCCTGCCATTGCGCCAGGTACTTGAACGAACCGTACTTCATCGGTTTCTTCAATGCGCGATCATGGCCACCTTTCCAACCTAGCACCGGGAGCGCGCCATCGGCGCAGTGCCGGGCAAGTTCTGGCTGGGCCAGAGCCCGCTCACGGCCAATCTCCCAGCAGCGGATCAAGCCCTCGTCGGGCCCCTTCCATGCTTCTTCCCAAGTGATCAAGGGGCGGATGGGGTGATGAATAGGGCGTCGAATGACCCCGGTAGCTCGATCCATGACTGAGATTGTCCGTAATGTTCAGTTGGGCTGGATGCTACTAATTGGCCACTATCGTGTCCAGTGCTCGTCTACCCCAGCTCTGCGTTCAGTCAAGGCTGTGCTGCAACGCCTCGATAAACACCTCTTCCGCGCGGCTGAAGCGCTGCTCCCTGTTCCACAACAGGTGGATATCCACATCGGCAATCCCTTCCTGCGGCGGCAGCTTCCACAGCAACCCGGCGTCTACATCCGGCGCTACCACATGCTCGGGCAGGCAACCTATGCCAAACCCGGCAATCACCAGCCGGCGTACCTCCTCAAGGCTTGGTGACGAGGCCACGATCCGCCCGGCAAACCCCTGCTGGTCGCGGAAAATGGTCAGTGGCGACAGCATGCCGCCAATCTGGTCACTGGTGAAACTGACGAAATTCTCCCGCTGCAGGTCGCCTTCGTCCTGGCCGAACAGGGCATGGTGCTTGCCACAGAAGAACGCATAGCGCTGGCGCAGGAACAACCGTTGCTCCAGCCGTGGCTGCGCACGCCGGTTAAGGCTGAGGCCCGCCGTGGCGGTTTTCTCCTGCAGGGCGGCAACGATGTCGGAGCTGCGCATCACGTCGATCTCCAGCTCCACCCGCGGGTGCTGGCGGTGGAAGTCGGCGAGGAAGTCGTCGAAGTGTTCGTTGACGATACGGCTGATCATCAGCAGGCGTACCTTGCCCACCAGTTCGTCCGCCGGCTGCTCCAGCAAGCCGCCGATCTGCGACATCTGCCCATAGACCTCGCCAGCCAGCTGGAACAGCTGCTCGCCCATTTCCGTCAGCACGAAGCGCGGCCCGCGGCGGGCGATGAGCTGGCGGCCAAGCTGTTCTTCAAGGCGCTTGAGCGCCTGGCTCACTGCCGGCTGGGTGAGGTGCAGGCGGGCGGCCGCACGGCTGATGGACAGCTCCTGGCCGATGACCCGGAAGGTGCGCAGCAGGTTCCAGTCGAGGCGGTCGTTGAGCAGACGGTCGGGCATGGCAGGGCTCGATAATAAGCAAGGCTAATATTTCGAATAATAAATAGAAAATTGACTAATCATAGCCCCGGGCCGATAAATCGCAGATATCGAGGCCTGCCGAGTCGGTGTTGGATTCTTCGCGGGCTTGCCCGCTCCCACAGGGTTACCACAAGTTTCGAATGCTGCGCAGTACCTGTGGGAGCGGGCGAGCCCGCGAAGAATCCAACACCGATTCAACAGGCCAAGCGCCACAAGAGCGCCCCCGTGCCCCTGACAACTCCTGCCAGAACAACAAGCAAAGGAGCCCCCATGAAGCCCACCGCTTCCCCCCAGCCACGCCGTGCCGCCGCCGCCG
Source organism: Pseudomonas sp. S1(2024) (assembly GCF_046557535.1). NCBI lineage: Bacteria > Pseudomonadati > Pseudomonadota > Gammaproteobacteria > Pseudomonadales > Pseudomonadaceae > Pseudomonas > Pseudomonas sp. S1(2024). Next base: position 25,047 of record NZ_JBKGFP010000108.1, on the reverse strand, counting down.
CGTTCATCGGTACCATGATCGAGTGGTACGACTTCTACATCTACGCCACCGCCGCCGCCCTGGTGTTCGGCGCGCTGTTCTTCCCCTCCGACAACAGCCTGTTCAGCACCATGGCCGCGTTCGGTACCTTCGCCGTCGGCTTCTTCGCCCGGCCGCTGGGTGGCATCGTCTTCGGCCACGTGGGCGACCGTATCGGCCGCAAGAAGTCGCTGGTCATCACCTTGCTGATGATGGGCATCGTCACCGTGGGCATCGGCCTGCTGCCGACCTACGCACAAATCGGCGCCACCGCGCCGGTACTGCTGATCCTGCTGCGCATCGTCCAGGGCATTGCCGTGGGCGGCGAGTGGGGCGGGGCGGTGCTGATGGCCGGTGAGCATGCGCCCAAGGGCCGGCGCAACTTCTTTGCTTCGTTCGCCCAGCTGGGCAGCCCGGCGGGCCTGATCCTGTCGCTGCTGGCCTTCGGCGCGGTCACCCGCCTGCCGGAAGAAGACCTGATGAACTGGGGCTGGCGCGTGCCATTCCTGGCCAGCGCACTGTTGCTGCTGGTGGGCCTGGCGATTCGCCTGGGGGTGAATGAGTCGCCCGAGTTCATCGCCAGCCGCGAGCAGGCGGAAAAGGCCCGGCGCAAGGAGCAGGCACCGGTATTCGAAGTGCTGCGCACGGCCTGGCGCCCGCTGTTGCTGTGCATCGGTGCCAATACCCTGGGTATTGCCGGGGTCTACTTCACCAACACCTTCATGATCAGCTACACCACCCAGCAGCTGCACCTGGAGCGTTCGTTGATCCTGGAGTGCCTGTTCTTTGTGGCGATCATCCAGTTCTGCGTACAGCCGTTGGCTGCCTGGCTATCGGAAAAGATCGGCGCCACCCGCTTCCTGGCCCTGGTCGCGCTGCTGGCGATGGCCTCGCCTTACCCGATGTTCGTGCTGGTCAGCTCGGGCCAGGGCCCATTGATCGTACTCGGCATCGCCCTGGCCGCCGCGTGCATGGCGTCGTTCTACGCGGTGATCGCCGGCTACGTCAGCGGCATGTTCGACACCCGCGTGCGCTACACCGCCATTTCCCTGGCCTACCAGATCTGCGGCGCCATCGCGGGCGGCCTGACTCCGCTGATCGGTACCTGGCTGGCCCACACCTTCACCGGCCAATGGTGGCCGATGGCGGTGTTCTACACCCTGATCGCCACTATTTCGCTGGTCTGCGTGCTCGCCCTGGCGCGCCAGTACGCCCGCAGCCAGCGCCTGGAACTGGCCTGATCGAACCGCTTTTTTCTGGAGTACCCGCACATGTTGAAAAGCAATGGCGAACGCCTGTGGGCGAGCCTGATGGCCATGGCCGAAATCGGCGCTACCGCCCGTGGCGGCAGCTGCCGCCTGGCCCTGAGCGACGAGGACAAGGCTGGCCGTGAACTGTTCAGCCACTGGTGCCGCGAAGCCGGCCTGACGCTGACTGTGGATGCCATCGGCAACCTGTTCGCCCGCCGCGCTGGCAGCGACCCCGATGCAGCGCCGGTGATGATGGGCAGCCACCTTGACACCCAACCTGAGGGCGGCCGTTTCGATGGCGTCTACGGTGTGCTGGCAGGCCTTGAAGTGGTGCGCCGGCTCAATGACCTGAACATCCAGACGCGCAAGCCGCTGGAGATCGCCGTATGGACCAACGAGGAGGGCGCCCGCTTCACCCCGGCCATGTTCGGTTCGGCGGTATTCACCGGTACCCTGGCGCTGGACGAAGCGCTGGCCATTCGCGACGCCGATGGCATCAGCGTCGCCGACGAACTGCAACGCACCGGTTACGCCGGCCGGCGCCCGCTGGGCGGCCAGGTCGATGCCTATTTCGAGGCGCATATCGAGCAAGGTCCGATCCTTGAAGACAACGCCAAGGCCATTGGCGTGGTCAGCGGTGGGCAGGCTATCCGATGGCTCGACGTCACGGTCGAAGGCATGGCCGCACATGCCGGCACCACGCCGATGCCGCTGCGCAAGGATGCCCTGTTCGGCACCGCACGGATGATCCGGGCGGTCGAGCAACTGGCTGCCGATTTTGCCCCTGAAGGCCTGACCACGGTGGGTGAACTGTCCATCGCCAAGTCCTCGCGTAACACCATTCCGGGGCTGCTGCAGTTCACCGTCGACCTGCGTCATCACCGGGATGAAGCCATCGAGGCGATGGAACGCGACCTGACGTTGAAGCTGCAAGCCATCGCCAATCAGCGCGGGTTGCAGGTGCGTATCGAGCGCCACTGGATAAGCCCGGCCACGCCATTCGATGCCGATTGCGTAGCCGCCGTGCAGCAGGCGGTGGATGGCCTCGGCTATCCCCAGCAGTCGATCGTCAGCGGTGCCGGCCACGACGCCATCCTGCTGGCCCGCTACTGCCCGACCGCCATGGTGTTCATTCCCTGTGTCGGCGGCCTGAGCCACAACGAAGCCGAAGACGTGTTGCCCGACGACGCCCGCCAGGGTGCCGATGTACTGCTCAATGCCGTGCTGGCCCGCGCGGGCCGTATCGAACAAGGAGATGCCTGATGCGTTGTTACTTCCACCCCGAACAACTGCTGCACCACCCACGCAGCTACTACTCGCGCGGCGCCATGCGCACCCCGCAGGAAGTCCCCGAGCGTGCCCAGCGCCTGCTGCAGGCGGCCAAGGATCTGGGCTTCGACATCCGTCAGCCTGAGGACGCCGGCCTCGAGCCGCTCAAGGCAGTGCATGGCGAGGCCTACCTGGCCTTCCTCGAAGAGGCCCATGCGCGCTGGAAGGAAGTGCCCGAGGACTGGGGCGACGAGGTCATGTCCAACATCTTCGTGCGTGAACCCAACGCCTTGCGCGGCATCCTCGCCCGGGCCGGGCGCTACCTGGCTGACGGCAGCTGCCCTGTAGGCGAACACACCTGGCGCTCGGCCTATTGGTCTGCGCAAAGCGCAGTGGCCGGTGCCAAGGCCATTCTCGACGGCGAGCCGGCGGCCTATGCCCTGTGCCGGCCGCCAGGCCACCATGCGCGCTTCGATGCGGCCGGTGGTTTCTGCTACCTCAACAACGCCGCTGTCGCTGCCCAGGCCTTGCGCAGCCGCTACAGCCGCGTGGCCATCCTCGATACCGACATGCACCACGGGCAGGGGATTCAGGAAATCTTCTACGACCGCCGGGATGTGCTGTATGTGTCGGTGCATGGCGACCCCACCAATTTCTACCCAGGTGTGGCCGGGTTCGCGGACGAGCGTGGCAGCGGTGCGGGGGAGGGGTACAACCTCAACTTGCCGATGGCGCATGGGGCTAGCGAAGCGGACTTCATGGGCCAGCTGGAGATCGCGCTGGCGGCGGTGAAGGACTTTGGCGCCGAGGTGCTGGTGTTGTCGCTGGGGTTCGATATCTACGAACTCGACCCGCAGAGCAAGGTGGCGGTGACGACTGAAGGGTTTGCGGTATTGGGCGAGCGGATTCGGGCGATGCGCTTGCCGTGCCTGATCGTGCAGGAAGGGGGGTATCACCTGGAGAGCCTGGAGGCGAATGTGCTGGGGTTCTTTGCTGATAAAGCAGATTGGTGATAAGTGCTATATGCCGGCAGCTGTGTTGTCGCTGCCGGCGTCTGTGATGATACTCGGTCTCGGTGAACGAGGATGTACGTGCTGGGCTCTGGAATCAGTTCTGCTTATAGCTCATATCTTTTTTGGGTCAAGAATTCAGGCTCTCGCCAGTTTGGACCTTTGATATAGCCATTTCCACCACGCTGTATCAAACCTTCGTCACTCATTTTCTTAATCAGGTTAATGAGTTGTAGGCAGTCGCCAATGTTCACCCATCCATTTCGATTGTATAGATTGTCGAGTCGTGGATGAGAAATGCCATTTTGCCTGACAAGCCACAGAATTATATCGGTGGGGCTTTCGTTGGTGATTATTTCGCTAATAGTGTTCATTTGTTCTCTCGTGCGATCTGCTGGTCATCTGCTTCAATTGCTTCTGGTGTGTAAAGCAGTTCGAGCTCCGAGGTGAGTTGGTAGTCTTCCAGTGTTGCAGCGTGTGTATTGTTCCATGCTTCACCATCATCGTTCGGCCTGATTTTATCTGGTATTTCAAGGGTGCGAAAGCGCTCCAACTCCCTTATCTCATGTGTGTAAAAGCGCTTGTCGGTGTCCGTTTCTTGCAACTTGCCCTGTAGGATTTTTTCCAGCCTGTTGATCATGATGTCATTTGCATCGGACGGGCCGAAGCGGCTTGTGTGTAATTTGACTAATTCGATGCCTGTCGCTGTGATTTTGACCTCGCGCCAATCCAGTCGCTCGATAGGTCCACCTGCTTTGTCTGGATTATAAGCTCGCCCGCTATAAGTGCCTATGGTTGTTGCGTCGGGATAGGGAGAATTGAAAACTACGTACAGTGGTGGCAGACCAGATTCTGGCGGGAAGCAGTAAATACAGTCTTTATAATTCGGTGGTTCATAGGCAGGGAGCGGTGTCGCTTCTATCCATGCGGGTCTGAGATTGACCCCCTCATAGGGGTCCGACAGTATCGGGTCACTGGGGGTTGTAGTTGACGACCCGTTCTCGGTATGAATGGGGAAGCTGAGCCTGATTGGAAAATCACTCGATGGAATCGATGTGTAGCTATTGCCTTCTTTATCCATTACTAAGGGGCGTACAGGCACCTTTTTTTCAGCACTTGTGGAGTTTGTGCGGTTCGTAAGTGTATACGTGTCCAGATTGGCATTTATTCGTAGCGGTGATTCAATTGTCCCGTGCTTAAGCGCAATGTCATGAATATTCGTAGGCAAATCAGGAATGAGTAGTTCAGCAGGCATGCTCAGGGCTGAGCCATGGTACAAATCAGCGTTTCCTAATTCTGATGAATAAAAAAATAGACCTATGCCCAGCCTGAAGATTGGGGTTGCAGTAATGCCCAGTGTCTTAACTTTCTCTATTCCTCTAAGGATATGGCTCTGAAGGCTGCCAAATCTGATTGGGTTAGTTGATATTGTGGTTAATGTTGAGCTTAGCACTATTCCGGAGTTGGGTTTTAAGGTGATGGAATTGCCTTGACTGTCTTTGTTGTGGTTGTTTCTTAATATTATTATGGTTTCTGCTGGAGGTTTTCGTATTCCTTTTTTATTTTTTCAAGGCAGCGATTTAGTACTATTTCAATTTGCGCGGCAGTAATGCTGCTCATTAAAAAGTACAAATCTTCCTCGATCATATAGAAGTCTTGGTCGTGCCGGTGGTTAAAGTGAACGACGTTTTCGAAATGCAGTGCTGCTTCGTCAATGCCTATTGTATATATGTGTTCTGCTAAGTATAGGTTGATATTGCGGATGGTTTGTTTGTGGGTTTTGTTATAAAGGAGCAGGAGGAATTTCTTTTGGGCGTAAAGTTGGCTTGCCTGGTCTGGGTAGGATTGTCTTATGTCTGAATAATGTTTATTCAAATAGTTCTCAAATCCAGGAGTGCTCACTGGGCAGGTAGCCTCGATTTCCTGTATCACATTTTTCGCAATGGTCGTTGCGTTGTCGCTGAGCGCATCATATGAAAGCGATGCTATGTTCGGCGGTGTTATAGGTAGTGTGAACGGGCTGTCCCAAGAAAGGATGTCCTCAAAGTCATATGTAAAAGGCGCGGCTGAGTATATTTCTTGCAGTTCCTGGCTTGTTAGTGTTCTGCGTGAGGTCACGTCTATTTCCCTTGAAGAAGCCTTGAGGTACTAAACCTTGAGGCTTTCGCAAGAAGGGCGGCAGGTGGAATAGATGCACTGCTATTGAGTAGCGAGCGCGACACCAACAGAAATCGTAGATGCCGATGGCTGGTGGGTGTAAGAAGATGGGTTAAGCTGTTGGATCAAGGGAGTTAGACATCTAGTTTTTGTTATAGGCACTCGTTGGCTGAAGTATCCCTGAGGTTTATGGAATAGGTGACGCAGACTGCGGAGGGAGTTGGCCTGCACCTGTGGCAGCGGGCATGTCCGTGAAGAAGCCAGCGTGGCTCAAGCGTGGAGTGTGCAGCTATCGGTGGCAGGCGTAGGCTGGGGGAACCAGAATCTTCGCATCAGGCGCCATCCCTTGGGCAATCCCTGCACAGACTGCAAGCACCAGAGAATCCCCCAGTTCCCCTGTTCCCCCCCCCACTGCACGCCTAGGCCTAGTTGATGTGCAGAGCGGCGCTCGATCTCACAGGTGCTGAAAAGGTTGCGGCGAACTACACCCCACCCCGCCGCACATGCTTCACCAACACCTTCTCCAGCAACTCCCACATCGCCGGCTCGGTACTGAACGCCACGTTGAACCGCATCCACCCGGTCGCTTTGGCATCGACCATGAACAACTGCCCAGGCCCGAGCATGATGCCTTTCTCCAGCGCATCATCCAGCAACGCCGCGCTGTCTGGAATCGCCGGGTGGCGGGTCCAGATATACATCCCTTCATCCGACTCGATGAACAGCTCGAAGCCCAGCCGATGCAGATGCCGGCCAACTTCCTGGTGCGCCTCGGCCAGCCGCTGGCGCAGGCGCTTGAGGTGCTTGCGCCAGCGCCCGTCGATGATCGCGGCATACACCACGCGCTCCATCACCTGCGAGGTGGTCAGGCCAGAGCGCATTTTCAGGTGCAGCAGCTTCTGCATCAGCTCGGGGTTGGCCAGCATGTAGCCGACCCGCACATTGGGCGAAATGCTCTTGGAGTAGCTGCCCACGTACACCACCTGCTGCAGGTGGTCGAGGCTGGCCAGGCACGGCTGCGGTTCGGTGACCATGTCTGCGTACAGGTTGTTCTCCACCAGGCGGAAGCCGTGCTGGCTGGCCAGTTGCAGCAGGCGGTGCAGCTGCGGTAGCGGCGTGCGCGAGCAGGTCGGGCTGTGCAGGTGCGGCTGGGTGAAGAATGCAGTGGGGCGGTGATGGGTGAGCAACTGCTCCAGCTGGTTCAGGTCGTAGCCGGCCGGTGTGCGCGGCACGCCGACCAGGGTCGCGCCCTGGGTACGCAGGATGCTCATCAGGTTGGGGTAACCGGGGTCGTCCACCAGCACCACGTCGCCCGGGCGCACCAGGGTGCGCGCGGCCAGGTCCAGGGCCTGGCTGGCGCCATGGGTAAGCATCAGCTGCGCCGGGTTGGCGACGATCGACAGTTCCTGCTGCAGGTTCTGTGCGGTCAGTGCACGCAGCTCCATCAGGCCCATGGGGTCGCCGTAGCCCGACAGCTCCAGCGGGCTGCCGGCCACCTGGCGCAGGCCGCGGCGCAGGCCGTCTTCATACATCCAGTCGTTGGGCAGCCAGCCGCACCCGGGCTTGAACGGCAATTGGCGGATTTCGAAGATCTGCTGCAGGTACCACTCGGAGTTGAACGTTGGTCGACTGGTGTCGGCCTCGGCGTTGTGCGGGTCGAGCAATTCGCCCGCCGCGCGGTTGACGAAGAACCCCGCATTGCCCCGGCTCACCAGCAGGCCCTGGGCGACCAGACGGTCGTAGGCCTCGACCACGGTGAAGGTGCTCACCGAATAGCTCGCGGCAAAGGCGCGGATCGAGGGGACCTTGGCGCCTGGCTTGAGGGTCTGGTTGTCGATCAACTCGCGCAGCCCGTCGATGATCTGGTTCACCAGCGGGGTCGAGGAGTCTGGATGTAATTCGAACATTTGGGCCTTCAGGTTGCGTATCGCCCGGCGTTTGCAAGGTGTATTGCAAGGGCGACCTGTACAGTGCAGTGCGAGTTTCATGCCACTGTGCATGGCTCTCTGCGTCGGACATTTTTACATTAGGTGTCAGATATCGCCACCTAAAGCATGTTCAGTTCGCTCCAGGCGCCTGCCCTGGGGCGCGTCAGCAGGCCGCCATGGAAGGCCTGCGTGTGTTCGCTCACACCATCCTGCGCGCATTAGCACTGATGTACGTGAAACCGCCAGCCATCGGGGTTTCACAGTTTTCCTTGGATAAAAAGAAGCACGGGGTAGACAACTGATGGACGCAACATCCACAACCACCACCGCGAAAAGCGGGCATGAGAGCAAGCTCAGTGCCTCGCTCAAGTCGCGCCACCTGACGATGATGTCGATCGCCGGGGTTATCGGCGGCGCCTTGTTCGTCGGTTCCGGCAGCGTGATTCACAGCGCCGGCCCAGCTGCTGTGCTGGCCTACCTGGCAGGCGGCATCCTGGTGGTACTGATCATGCGCATGCTGGGTGAAATGGCGACTTCCTCGCCAGACACCGGTTCGTTCTCCACCTACGCCGATCGCGCCATCGGCCGTTGGGCCGGTTTCACCATCGGCTGGCTGTACTGGTGGTACTGGGTCATCCTCATGGCCTGGGAAGCTTATGTGGCGGGCAAGATCCTGCATGGTTTCTTCCCCGACGTCAGCGTCAACGTGTTCGTGCTGGCCACGACCCTGTTGCTGATCACCGTCAACTTCTTCAACGTCAAGCACTACGGTGAGTTCGAGTTCTGGTTCGCCTTGATCAAGGTGATCGCGATTGTCTGCTTCCTGATCGTGTGCACCGCTGCCGTGCTGAACATCTGGCAGTTCGGTGAAGTGCGTGGCATCAGCCACCTCACCGCCGAAGGCTTCATGCCCAATGGCATCACCACAGTGATCGGTGCCTTGCTCGGGGTGATGTTCGCCTTCCTCGGCGCGGAAATCGTCACCATCGCCGCTTCCGAAGCCAAGGACCCGGCTGCGCAGATCGTCAAGGCGACCAACTCGGTGGTCTGGCGTGTGTGCCTGTTCTACGTGGGTTCGATCTTCCTGATCGTCTGCCTGGTACCGTGGAACGATCCGCACCTGGGCGTTTCCGGCTATGGCGCCTACCGCCGCACCCTGGAGCTGCTGGGCGTGCCGTATGCCGAGCTGCTGATGAACTTCGTGGTGCTGACCTCGGTGAGCAGCTGCCTGATCTCGGGCCACTACACTGCTTCGCGCATGCTGTTCTCCCTGGCCCAGCGTGGCGACGCGCCGTCGTTCTTCAAGATCACCCGCGCCGGCACCGGTGTACCGGTGTACGCGATCATGGGTTCTTGCGCCGTGGCCGTGGTGTGTGCGCTGATCAACTTCAGCGAGACCCTGCGCCCGAAAGACGTGCTGGAAACCCTGATGAACACCACCGGCATGATTGCCCTGCTGGTGTACCTGGTGATTGCTTTCTCGCAGCTGCGCATGCGCCGCAAGCTGATTGCCGAAGGCAAGGAAGTACGCCTGAAGATGTGGCTGTTCCCATGGCTGACCTACCTGGTGATCGCGTTCATCGTGGCCGCCCTGGTAACCATGGCCTTCATGCCTGACTACCAGATCCTGGTGATCTCCACCGGTATCGCCGCGGCAATCGTGGTGGCGATGGGTGTAGTGCACCAGATCCGTACTGGCAAGCAGCACTAAGCGTCACTCGCTTCTCGAAACGGCCGGCTCCCTGGGGGACCCGGCCGTTTTGCGTTATTGGGCCAGGGGTATATGGCCGCCTGTTACATGGCATATGCTGAACACATTGCCCGCCCAAAGGAGCTTCACATGGCCTGGTCCGCCACCCAGTATTCGCAATTCGAAGACGAGCGTACCCGCGCGGTGCGTGACCTGCTGGCCGCTGTACCGGCACGCCCGGTACGCCACGCCACCGACCTGGGCTGTGGCCCTGGCAATTCCACCGAGGTGCTGCTGCAACGTTACCCGGATGCCCAGGTGACGGCCCTGGACAGCGACCCGGACATGATCGACAAGGCCCGCGAGCGCAAACGGCTGTGCATCCCCCGCGTGCGCACAGTCATCGCTGACATTGCCGGCTGGTCCGCCCCCGAGCCGCAGGACCTGATCCTGGCCAATGCCTCGCTGCAATGGGTACCCGACCACGCCTCGCTGTACCCGCACCTGGTGCGCCAGCTGAGCGAAGGTGCCAGCCTGGCCGTGCAGACCCCGGACAACCTCGATGAGCCGGCCCACCGGCAACTGCGCGAAATCGCCAGCCAGGGACCTTGGGCGGCGAAGTTCGCTGATTTCCAGCTGCCGCCACGGCACAGCGCGGCGTTCTACTACGACCTGCTCAGCCCGCTGTGTGCACGGGTGGATGTGTGGCGCACCACTTACCACCACCCGTTGGTCGGCGGTGCCGAAGCCGTGGTGGAATGGTTCAAGGGTTCGGCCTTGCGACCGTACCTGGCGCGGTTGGATCCCCAGGAGCAGACGGATTTCCTGCAGATGTACCTGCAGGCGATGCAACGCGACTACCCGCCGGCCACCGATGGCAAGGTGCTGTTGCCGTTCCCGCGGCTGTTCGTGATCGCTACCCGCTAGGGCGGCGCCAGCGCCAGGCCACGTAACCGTAGACGCCGAGGTTGAGCAGCAGCACGAAAGTGCCCAGCAGCAGCTGGATGTGCGGTGTCAGCCCGGCGGGGTAGATCAACGGCCAGATATAGTGTTCGACGAAGCCGCCCTGATAGCCCGCGTCACCAGCCGCGCTGCGCATGCGGTTTTCCCAGGTGGTCAGCGGGCAGCCCAGGTGCAGGCATTCCACCGCCAGGCCCCAGGCCATCGCCGGCAGGTGCAGCAGCAGGGCAGGGCGCCAGCGCAGTACCAGCAGGCCGCCGAACAGCACCAGCAGGATGAAGAGCAGGTGCAGCAGGACCAGGGTGTCGGCGGCAAGGCGGTAGAGCATGGGTTGTGTGCCGAGGGTTGAGGTTATCCCAGCATAGTTGGGTTGCCTGTACCGGCCTCTTCGCGGGCTTGCCCGCTCCCACAGGCACCGCACAGCATTCAAAACCTGTGGTGATCCTGTGGGAGCGGGCGAGCCCGCGAAGAGGCCGGCACAGGCTTACAACCCTTCCTCCACCATCTGCAGGAAGGTCGCCACCACCCGCCGCGTGCGCTGCTCGCTCAGGCACACCAGTGTCTCGGTCAGGTGCCGCTGGCAATCGACGATCGGCAACGCGCACACCCGCGCATCCGCACCAAACTCCGCCGCCGACACCACCCCCACACCAATCCCCACCACCACCGCTTCCCGCGCCGCTTCCCGGCCTTCCACCTGGATCGCCGGGCGAATCCGCAGCCCGGCCCGTTGCATTTCTTCTTCCAGCGTCTGCCGCGTCACCGACCCGGGCTCGCGCAGCACCAGCGGCGTATCGTCCAGATCCGCCAGGCTGATCGCGCCGCGGCTGGCCCAGGGGTGCTGGTGCGAGACAAACGCCACCATCGGGTCGCGGCGCAGCGGCAGGCAGTGCAGCCGCTCATCGTCGACGTCCCGCCCCAGCAGGGCCAGGTCGGCTTGGTAGCTGAACAGCCGGGCCAGCGACTCGTCGGTGTTGCCGGTCTCGATCTTTACCTGGATGCCCGGGTAGCGCTGGCAGAAGCGGGCGATCTGCGGCAGCACGTGCACCGGCGCGTCCACCGCCAGCACCAGGCTGCCGGTGTGCAGCGCACGCGAATCCTGCAGCAGTTCATGGGCCTCGGCCTCGCAGGCGAAAAGGCGCTGGCTGATGCCCAGCAGGCGTTCGCCGAGGTCGGTGAGCTGCACCGAACGCTTGTTGCGGTGGAACAGCAAGACGCCGAAGCGCTCCTCCAGTTTGCGCACCTGGTCCGACACCGCGGGCTGGGTAAGAAACAGCTTTTCGGCGGCGCGGGTAAAGCTGCCGTGCACCGCCACGGCGTGGAAGGCCTTGAGTTGTGCGTGGGAAACCGACATGACGACCTCAGTAACAAGCTGGGCTTATGTGTGAAATACGATAAATCGATTTTATTTATCTTAGCGCAACTGTTTCCATGCATGTCAGCCCGACGCTGGAACCACAAGTGCCGCCAGGGCCATGGCACCCAAACGGCGCCATCTGACCCGATGACAGCCTCGTCATCGCTGTGCGTAACACAAGAACAAGACAGGCGTTTCTTCACATTCTGCCGGCACACTCAAGCAAGAGGTCAGACTTACATGAACCAATCCCTAGCCGCGTTCAAACGCTGGCGTATCCAGATTTTCGCCATTACCTGGCTGGCCTACGCCGCCTTCTACTTCACCCGCAAGGCCTTCTCGGTGGCCAAGCTGGGCATCGGTGAAGACCCCGACTTCATGCTCGACAAGGCCGCCATGGCCAACCTCGACGCCATCTACCTGGCCGCCTACGCCGTGGGGCAGTTCACCTGGGGCATGCTTGCCGACCGCTTTGGCCCACGCGTGGTGGTGCTCGGCGGCCTGCTGATTTCTGCTGTTGCGGCGGTGGTGATGGGCAGTTACGCCACATTCCCGATCTTCGCCACCTGCATGCTGGTGCAGGGCCTGGCGCAATCCACCGGCTGGGCCGGGTTGTGCAAGAACATCGGCAGCTTCTTCCCGGCGTCGCAGCGTGGGCGGGTGCTGGGCCTGTGGAGTTCCTGCTATGCCTTCGGCGGCCTGGTGGCCTCGCCGTTCGCCGGCTGGTGGGCCTATACCCTGGTCGGTACCTGGCACGCGGCGTTCTTCTCCAGTGCCGCGGTGGTGGCACTGGTGGCCGTGCTGTTCTTCTTCCTGCAGCGCAACAAGCCTGAAGACGTCGGCCTGCCGGCGGTGGAGCCCGAGCCGCAGAGCATGGCCCCGGCCGGCAACCTGTGCAGTGTGTGGGCGCCCCTGAAGGAGATCATGCGCAACCGCACGGTGCTGACCCTGGGGCTGGCGTACTTCCTGTTGAAACCGGCGCGCTACGCCATCCTGCTGTGGGGGCCGGTGATCGTCTTCGAGCAGATGCCCTCGGTGGGCAAGGTGGGGGCAGCGATCATCCCGACAGCCTTCGAACTGGCCGGGCTGCTCGGCCCGATCATCATCGGCCTGGCCTCCGACAAGCTGTTCGGCGCCCGGCGCATGCCGGCCTGTGTCATCAGCCTGGTGCTGCTGACCGTGGCGCTGGCGGCATTCATGGCGGCCATGCACACCGGCAGCGTGATCCTGGTGGTGGCCCTGCTGTTCGTCATGGGCCTGACCCTGTACGGGCCGGATTCGATGATCAGCGGTGCTGCGGCCATCGACTTCGGCACCGCCAAGGCCGGTGCCACCGCAGCAGGTTTCGTCAACGGCTGCGGCTCGGTGGGGGCGGTGCTGGGCGGGCTGCTACCGGGATACTTCGATGGCGTCACGGTGTTCATCGTGTTTGCCGGCTGCGCGCTGTTCTCGGCGCTGGTGCTGCTGCCGCACTGGAACAGCCGCCCGGCCAGCGCTGCGCAAAGCACCGACGTGGCACCGAATACCAGCATGGCAATCAAGCCATTGCGTACCTGAAAGGAAAGCGAGCGAATGAGACCCTTCTGGCTGCAACAGGCCCTGGATTCGGCGCAAGAGGCGGTGTGCCCGCCGCTGCAAGGCGATGCCCGTTGCGATGTGTGCATCGTCGGCGGCGGCTATACCGGCCTGTGGACCGCACTGATGCTCAAGGAAGCGGTGCCGGCCCTGGATATCGTGCTGATCGAGGCCGATATCTGCGGTGCCGGTGCCAGTGGCCGCAATGGTGGCTGTGCGTTGTCGTGGTCGGCGAAGTACTTCACCCTCGAGCGGCTGTTCGGGGTGGCCGAGGCGGTGCGCCTGGTGCGTGAGTCGGAGCGCAGCATCGGTGAGATCGGCGCGTTCTGCTCGGCCAATGGCATCGACTGCGACTACCGCCTGGATGGCACGCTGTACACCGCCACCAACGCCGCGCAGGTCGGCGCCACCGACGCGGTGATCGCCGCGCTGGAGCAAAAGGGGATCAATTCGTTTCGCCGCCTGCCGCTGCCGCAGGTGCAGCGCCTGGCGGGTTCGGCGCGGCACCTGGAAGGCTGGTTCTCGCCGGCCGCGGCCACGGTGCAGCCGGGCAAGCTGGTGCGCGGCCTGCGCCGGGTGGCCTTGCAGCGTGGCGTGCGCATCCATGAGGGCACCGCCATGACCGGCCTGGAGCACGGCGCCCCGGTGCAGGTGCGCACGGCCCATGGCACGGTGCGCGCCGACCGCGTGGTATTGGGCCTGAATGCCTGGATGGCGCGGGCTTTCCCGCAGTTCGAGCGCAGTGTGGCGATTGTTTCCAGCGACATGGTGATCACCGAACCTTGCCCCGAGCTGCTGCACCAGGTCGGCCTGGACAGCGGCATCAGCGTGCTCGATTCGCGGATTTTCGTGCATTACTACCACAACACCTCCGATGGTCGGCTGATGCTCGGCAAAGGCGGCAATACCTTCGCCTATGGCGGGCGCATGCTGCCGGTGTTCGACCAGCCGTCGCCGTACCGGCCACTGCTGCGTGAAAGCCTGGGCGGCTTTTTCCCGGCGCTGGCCGAGGTGCCGCTGGCGGCCAGCTGGAACGGGCCGTCCGACCGCTCGGTGACCGGTTTGCCGTTCTTTGGCCGGCTGGACGGGCAGGGCAACGTGTTCTACGGCTTTGGTTACTCCGGCAGCGGCGTCGGGCCGTGCCACATGGGCGGGCAGATTCTGTCGTCGCTGGCACTGGGGCTGGACAACCCATGGACCCGTTCGCCGCTGGTCAAGGGGCCGCTGGGGCTGTTCCCGCCCGAGCCGATCCGCTACCTGGGCTCGCTGATGGTGCGCAATGCCATCCGCCGCAAGGAGCGGGCAGAGGACCGCGGGCAGCGGCCGCGGAGGCTGGATGTGCGGTTGGCGCGGTTCGCGGCGGCGGCGGGCAAAGCCGATAAAGGCTGATGAGATTTCTTGTCGAACACAGGCCAGAGGGCGTATAAACTGCACCCACTTTTGGCCGGTCGCTTCCTGAACCGGCCGCTGAAACAAGAGAGTCGACATGGGCGCACAGTGGAAAGCCAAACATAAAGAAGCCGCGGCCAACGCCAAAGGCAAGATCATGGGCAAGCTGTCCAAAGAGATCCAGATCGCCGCCAAGTCCGGCGCCGACCCGGACATGAACCCACGCCTGCGCCTGGCCATCGAGCAGGCCAAGAAGGCCTCGATGACCCGCGAGACCCTGGAGCGCGCAATCCGCAAGGGCGCGGGCCTGGACGGCGATGCCGTGCAGTACTCGGCGGTAAGCTACGAAGGTTTCGCCCCGCACCAGGTACCGCTGATCGTCGAGTGCCTGACCGACAACGTCAACCGCACCGTCGCGCAAATCCGCGTGCTGTTCCGCAAGGGCCAGCTGGGTGCCAGCGGTTCGGTGGCCTGGGACTTCAACCATGTCGGCCTGATCGAAGCCACCCCGAACGGCGACGCCGACCCGGAAATGGCGGCCATCGAAGCCGGCGCCCAGGACTTCGAGGAAGGCGACGAAGAGGGTTCGACCTTGTTCATCACCGACACCACCGACCTGGACGCCGTGCAGAAGGCCCTGCCGGAGCACGGCTTCACCGTGACCTCGGCGAAGATCGGCTACACCCCGAAGAACCCGGTGAGCGCGGCCAGCCTGAGTGCCGAGGCGCTGGCCGAGGTGGAAGCGTTCCTCGAAGCCATCGACGAGAACGATGACGTGCAGAACGTTTATGTTGGCCTGACTGACTGATCTGCTTCTCTGGGGCCGCTTTGCGGCCCAATCGCCGGTCTGGGGCTGTTTTGCGACCCAGTGACAGACAAGCCAGCTCCCACAGGTACAGCACAAGCCCCGATGGTTGTGGTGACCCTGTGGGAGCTGGCTTGCCGGCGATTGGGCCGGTCGATCCTTTAGAAGGGAGCCTGTATGAACCCCGCTTTCGCCTCCCTCAGCCTCGCCCACCTGCGCACCCTCGACCACCTGCTGCAGCTGAAGAACCTCAGCCACGCCGCCGAGCGCCTCGGCGTCAGCCAGTCCGCCCTCAGCCGCCAGCTGGCCCACCTGCGCGAAGCCTTCGACGACCCGTTGCTGGTACGCCAGGGCCGCGGTTACGTACTCAGCGAACACGCCGAAGCCCTGGTCGAACCCCTGCGCCAGGTTCTCGAGGAGCTGCACGCCCTGCGCCAGCCCGCGGTGTTCGACCCGGCGCGTTGCGAGCGGCGCTTCTGTCTGGCCGCGTCGGACTATGTGGCCGAGCACATGCTGCCGCTGCTGGTGGCGGCGCTGGAGCGCGAAGCGCCGGGTGTATCGCTGGAGTACCGCACCTGGCAGGCCGGCCAGTACGCCTTGCTGGCCAGCGGCGAGATCGACCTTGCCACCACCTTGTTCGACGAGTCGCCACCCAACCTGCACGGTCGGCTGTTGGGCGAGGACCGGGCAGTGTGCCTGATGCGCCACGACCACCCGCTGGCTGCCCACGGTGCGCTCAGCCAGGCCGACTACCTGGCGCACAAGCATGTGCGTATTTCCGGCGGAGGCGACAAGGACAGCTTCATCGACCGCCACTTGCGCGCCCAAGGCCTGCAACGGCGGGTCAGCCTGGAAGTGCCGTTCTTCTCGGCCACCGTGCAGGTGATTGCCAACAGCCAGGCGCTGGCCACCGTGCCCGAGCACATCGCCCGGCAGCTGTGCCGCCTGCATGACCTGGCCTGGCGGCCGCTGGGTTTCATCGACCACAGCCAGCGCTACTGGGTGGTGTGGCACCAGCGCCTGCAGGCCTCGGCCGAACACCGCTGGTTGCGCAACCGGGTGTTCGAGTTGTGGCGCCAGTCGCAGTTTGGCGTGCAGGGTGGGCATGCGGGTTTGCCATAGCAGGTATGCGCGAGGCGGGGTTATTCACTTCGGGATAGGTGCCTAGACTGGGGCATTGTGTTGCCTGTACCGGCCTCTTCGCGGGTAAACCCGCTCCTACAAACGATGCAATACCTGTGGGAGCGGGCGTGCCCGCGAAGAGGCCAGCACAGGCAGCGAAAAAACCCACAGGAGACCCCAGGTGACCCCCGAACAATTCCGCCAGTACGGCCACCAACTGATCGACCTGATCGCCGACTACCGCCAATCCGTCGGCGAGCGCCCGGTCATGGCCCAGGTCGAGCCCGGCTATCTCAAGGCTGCGTTGCCTGCACAGGCCCCCCGGCAAGGCGAGCCTTTCGCAGCGATCCTTGACGACGTCAACCAGTTGGTCATGCCCGGCCTGTCCCATTGGCAGCACCCGGACTTCTACGGCTACTTCCCCTCCAATGGCACCCTGTCGTCGGTCCTCGGTGACTTCCTCAGCACTGGCCTGGGCGTGCTGGGCCTTTCGTGGCAGTCCAGCCCGGCCCTGAGCGAGCTGGAGGAAACCACCCTCGACTGGCTGCGTCAGCTGCTCGGCCTTTCTGGCCAATGGAGCGGGGTGATCCAGGACACCGCATCCACCAGCACCCTGGTGGCGCTGATCTGCGCACGGGAACGCGCCAGCGACTACGCACTGGTACACGGCGGCCTGCAAGCCCAGGCCAAGCCGCTGATCGTCTATGTCAGCGCCCATGCCCACAGCTCGGTGGACAAAGCCGCATTGCTGGCCGGTTTTGGCCGCGACAACATACGCCTGATCCCGACCGACGAACGCTACGCTCTGCGCCCGGAGGCCCTGCAGGCTGCGATCGAGCAGGATCTGGCCGCTGGCAACCAGCCTTGCGCGGTGGTCGCGACCACCGGCACCACCGCCACCACGGCCCTCGACCCACTGCGGCCGATCGGCGAGATCGCCCAGGCCCATGGCCTGTGGCTGCATGTGGACTCGGCCATGGCCGGCTCGGCGATGATCCTGCCGGAATGCCGCTGGATGTGGGACGGCATCGAGCTGGCCGATTCGCTGGTGGTCAACGCGCACAAGTGGCTGGGCGTGGCCTTCGATTGCTCGATCTACTACGTGCGCGACCCGCAGCACCTGATCCGGGTCATGAGCACCAACCCCAGCTACCTGCAGTCGGCGGTGGATGGCGAGGTGAAGAACCTGCGTGACTGGGGTATCCCGCTGGGCCGCCGGTTCCGCGCATTGAAGCTGTGGTTCATGCTGCGCAGCGAGGGGGTCGAGGCGTTGCAGGCACGGCTGCGGCGTGACCTGGACAATGCCCAGTGGCTGGCCGGGCAAATCGGCGCGGCGACGGAGTGGGAGGTGCTGGCGCCGGTGCAGTTGCAGACGTTGTGCATTCGCCATCGGCCGGCGGGGCTGGAAGGGGAGGCGCTGGATGCGCATACCAAGGGCTGGGCCGAACGGCTGAATGCGTCTGGGGATGCCTATGTGACGCCGGCGACGCTGGATGGGCGGTGGATGGTGCGGGTGTCGATTGGCGCATTGCCGACCGAGCGGGAGCATGTCGAACAGCTTTGGGCGCGCTTGCAGGAAGTGGTCAAGGGCTGAAACTGCCGGGGCCGCGTTGCGACCCTTTCGCCGGCAAGCCAGCTCCCACAGGGACCGCACAAGGCTTGAAGCCTGTGCGGTCAAGGTAGGAGCGGGCTTGCCCGCGAATGGACTCCCACAGGAACCGCACAAGGCTTGAAGCCTATGCGGTGAAGGTAGGAGCTGGCTTGCCGGCGAAGGGCACCCACAGGAACCGCACAAGACTTGAAGCCTGTGCGGTCAAGGTGGGAGCTGGCTTGCCGGCGAAAGGGCTGCAGAGCAGCCCCCTGCAATCTCAGTGGCTCACCGCCTGAAAGCTCCCTTTACGGCTAGCCTCATACGCGGTCTTGTCCATCGGCTTGGCATCGGGGTTACCCAGGTCTTCCATCGCCAGGCGATGGGTTTCCGGTGCAATGTAGGCTGCCAAAGCACACACGCAGGTGATGAAGAACGCCAGGCTACCAACCACCAACGGGATGTTGTCCGAACCGGGCGGGGCTACCAAGGCGAACAGTGCCGGCAGCATGGCGGTCAGCATGGTGCCGATGTTCTGCGCGATGGCCATGGCCGAAACGCGGTAGCGAGTGTGGAACAGCTCTGGGTAGAAGCTTGGGAACACCGCGTTGTAACCCTGGTACACCATGCCCCACATCACGATCGACGAGGCGAACGCCAGCGGTACGTTCTGGATGCTGATCGCATACAGGTAGACGAAGGCTAGCAGGCCAGAGCCCAGGCAACCGGCGATCATGGTCGGGCGACGGCCGATCTTGTCGGACAGGTTGCCGACAAACGGAATCACCAGCACCGCGACGATGTTGCCGACTACCGGAATCCACAGGTACACGCTCTTGTCGAAGCCGATGCCATAGGCCGGCTGCACCGCGTAGGCCGCACCGAAGATGGTGGCGACCACCGGGATCACGTTCATCAAGGCCATGAACATCACCAGCACCATGTGCTTCCAGCTGTGGCGGAAGGCCTCGCTGATCGGCGACTTGGCGACCTTGTCCTGCTTCTCTTCCTTCACGAACGCCGGGGTTTCGTGCACTTCCTTACGGATGATGAAGCCGGCGATCAGCACGAAGGCGCTCAGCAGGAACGGAATGCGCCAGCCCCAGTCGTTGAAGGCTTCGCTGGGCATGAAGTAGGCCAGCGGCAGGAACACAGCCGCCGCCAGCACCTGGCCAGCCTGCACGCCTTGCAAGGTGAAACTGGCGTAGTAGCCCCGTCGACCGAACGGTGCGTGCTCCATGATCATGGAACTGGCTCCGGAGATTTCCCCGGCCACGGCAAAGCCCTGGACCAGGCGCAGCACCACCAGCAACGCCGGGGCGAGCAGGCCGATGTCGTGGTAGGTGGGCAGCAGGCCAACGGCCATGGTCGACAGGCCCATCAGGAACATGCACAGCAGCAGTACGTTCTTGCGGCCGCGGGTGTCACCCCAGTGGCCCAGCACGAAGGCGCCGACCGGGCGCGCCAGGTAACCCACGCCGTAGGTGGCCAGCGAGGCGATGATGGCCATTTTCGGGTCGGTGTTGGGGAAGAAGATCTGCGGGAAAATCAGCGCAGCAGCCTGGGCGTAGATGAAGAAGTCGTAGTACTCGAGTGCCGAGCCTATCCATCCACTGGCAGTCGCTTTCTTGGCTTGAGAGCTGGAGTGAGCCATCGTTGTCTCCGTTGTTATTGTTGTTTGCACAGGTTCCGCCGGAGATTCGCCAAGGCAGGAGGCGAGGGTCGGTGTGCCTGCGTCTGTGGTTCATGTTGACCACGGGCCAGTGGGCTGGCAATTCGCTAAAACCGGTTTTGTTCGATAATCGAACGCAAAACTAACCATTCCGTACAAAGAGATTGAAGCGACGACTTTACCTGCGAATAATCGATCGTGCCAGGAACTGTGGTCCTGATTTTCCAGGTCTGGCCCTATCGCCGGTACAGGCAGCCCTGGCCTCAACCTCCAACAACAAGGAACTCCCGCCATGCAGCGTTCGATCGCTACCGTGTCCTTGAGCGGCACCCTGCCGGAAAAGCTCGAAGCCATCGCCGCCGCCGGTTTTGACGGCGTCGAGATCTTCGAAAACGACCTGCTCTATTACGCCGGCAGCCCGCGCCAGGTACGGCAGATGTGCGCCGACCTGGGTATTGCCATCACCCTGTTCCAGCCGTTCCGCGATTTCGAGGGTTGCCGCCGCGACCGCCTGCAGAAGAACCTCGACCGCGCCGAGCGCAAGTTCGACCTGATGCAGGAACTGGGCACCGACCTGGTGCTGGTGTGCAGCAACGTCCAGGCCGATGCCCTGGGTGAAGAGCAATTGCTGGTCGACGACCTGCGCCTGCTGGCCGAGCACGCTGGCAAACGCGGCCTGCGCATTGGCTACGAAGCCCTGGCCTGGGGCCGCCACGTCAATACCTACCAGCAGGTCTGGAACTTGGTGCGCCAGGCCGACCACCCGGCCCTCGGGGTGATCCTCGACAGCTTCCACACCTTGTCGCTCAAGGGCGACCCGAGCGCGATCCGCGATATCCCTGGCGACAAGATCTTCTTCGTGCAAATGGCCGACGCGCCGATCCTGGCCATGGATGTGCTGGAGTGGAGCCGCCACTTCCGCTGCTTCCCGGGGCAGGGCGAGATGGACATGGCCGGTTTCCTGGCGCCGATCCTTGCCACCGGCTACCGCGGGCCGCTGTCGCTGGAAATCTTCAACGACGGCTTCCGCGCCGCACCGCCCCGGCAGAATGCCGCCGACGGCCTGCGTTCGCTGCTGTATCTCGAAGAGCACACCCGCCTGCGCCTGGAGCAGGAAGGTACCTCGATCGAGCCCGGTGTGCTGTTCACCCCACCGGCGGCCAGTGCTTATGACGGCGTGGAGTTCCTCGAGTTTGCAGTCGACGAAGCCGTCGGCGCGCGCCTGGGCAGCTGGCTGAAGCGCCTGGGCTTTGCCGATGCCGGCAAGCACCGCAGCAAAGAGGTGCAGTTGCTGCGCCAGGGCGATATCAACATTGTGCTGAACGCTGAACCCTATTCCTTCGGCCACAACTTCTTCGAGGCCCACGGGCCGTCGCTGTGTGCCACCGCGCTGCGGGTCAAGGACCAGCAAGCCGCCCTGAAGCGCGCCACCGCCTTCCGTGGCCAGCCATTCCGTGGCCTGGTCGGGCCCAACGAGTGCGAAGTGCCGGCGGTACGTGCGCCAGATGGCAGCCTGCTGTACCTGGTGGAGCAGGGTACTGCCGGCCAGACCCTGTACGACACCGACTTCAGCCTGGACAAGAACGCCACCGCCACCGGCGGCCTGCGCCGTATCGACCACATGGCCCTGGCCCTGCCGGCCGAGTCGCTGGACAGCTGGGTGCTGTTCTACAAGAGCCTGTTCGATTTCGAAGCCGATGACGAAGTGGTGCTGCCGGACCCGTACGGCCTGGTCAAGAGCCGCGCGCTGCGTAGCCAATGCGGCACCCTGCGCCTGCCGCTGAACATCTCGGAAAACCGCAACACCGCCATCGCCCATGCGCTGTCCAGCTATCGTGGTTCGGGCGTGCACCACATCGCTTTCGATTGCGACGACATCTTCCGCGAAGTGGCGCGGGCCAAACTGGCCGGGGTACCGTTGCTGGAGATCCCGCTGAACTACTACGACGACCTGGCGGCGCGTTTCGATTTCGACGACGAGTTCCTCAGCGAACTGGCCTACTACAACGTGCTGTACGACCGCGATGCCCAGGGCGGCGAGCTGTTCCACGTGTATACCGAGCCGTTCGAAGAGCGTTTCTTCTTCGAGATCATCCAGCGCAAGGGGGGTTATGCCGGTTACGGTGCGGCCAACGTTGCGGTGCGCCTGGCGGCCATGGCCAAGGCCCGCAGCGGGGCGGCGCGCAAGCCGGTCCTCTGAGCCCATCGCGACACAAGGCCGCTCCTACACCGACCGCGTGTGCTTCAAGGGCGTTCGGCCACCAACAGCAGCGACTGTGGCAGCGCACTCTGGGGGTGCTGTGGCTCCTGCAGGCTGACCAGCCGCAACCCCGCCATGTCCAGCGCGTTCAACCAGCTGGCCAGGGTGCGGAAGTACCACGGCATCACCTGCCAATCCCCGGCGAACCCGGCAAACGACTCTTCCCGCCAGCCATCCTGGTAATCGCCATCCGCCACGCTCCACGGGTGCAGGGTCTGGATCACCAGTGCACCGCCAGGCGCCAGTAACGCATTCATCGCTGCCAGCAGCGGGATGATGTCCTGCTGCAACAGGGCGAAGTTGGCACAGATCAGGTCATAGTCCTTGCCAACATAGGCCTGGGCCGCGGCCAGCTGTGCATAGCTGGCCAGGTGCACCTCGGCGGAACCCGCAGCACGCGCGGCATCCACCAGCGCCCGGTCACCGTCCACACCTACCGCCTCGACACCCCGGTCGCCCAGCGCGCGCAGCAGCCAACCTTCACCACAGCCCAGGTCGAGCACCCGTTCGGGCTGGCGGCCAAGAATGGCCAGCAGGATGGCCTGGTCGGTGACCTGGCGACGGCTGTCGATACTGCCGCTGCGCACCGCATCGATCCAGGCCTGGGCGTTGTGCTGCCAGCTGTCGAGCAAGGCGTCTTCAGGGTTGCGCATGTTCATCTCCGTTGGGCGGGCGATGCTTCACTGTGCCCCGGTCAACAAATGGGTGGCAAGCCCCGCCAGGGCACAGGCTATCAACACCTGGATCACCCCACGCTTGTAACGGAACAGCGCCACCGCCGCCGCCAGCGCAATCAGCGCCGAAGGCCAGTCGAACCGCCCGTCGAAACCGGCCGGCCACAATACGTGGTAGCCGAAGAACAGCGCGAGGTTGAGGATCACGCCCACTACCGCCGCGGTTATCCCGGTCAGCGGGGCGGTGAATTTGAGTTCGTTGTGGGTCGATTCCACCAGCGGGCCACCGGCCAGGATGAACAGGAACGAGGGCAGGAAGGTGAACCAGGTCACCAGGCTCGCCGCTACCGCGCCGGCCATGAACGCCTGGTCGGTGCCGAACATGGGGTGCAGGTAGCCACCGACGAAGCCGACGAAGGCCACCACCATGATCAGCGGCCCGGGGGTGGTTTCCCCCAACGCCAGGCCATCGATCATCTGCGTCGGCGACAGCCAGCCGTAATGGCCGACGGCCCCCTGGTAGACGTAGGGCAGCACCGCGTAGGCGCCGCCGAAGGTCAGCAATGCCGCCTTGGTGAAGAACCAGCCCATTTGCGTCAAGGTGCCTTGCCAGCCAAAGGTAGCCATCAGTACACCCATGGGCAGCAGCCACAGCGCGGCACCCACCAGCAGCAGGCCCAGCAGGTGCCCCCAGCTGAAGCGGGCGTGCTCTGGCGCCGGTGTGTCGTCGTCGATCACGGCCGGGCCATGGCTGGCTCTGGTTGCGCCGTGGCCACCACCAGGCGCGAACTGCCCCGGTAGCAGCCGCCCGCCGATATGGCCCAGCAGCGCGGCCGCCAGCACGATCAGCGGGAAGGGAACGTCGAGCGCGAAAATGGCCACGAACGAGGCCGCGGCAATGGCCCACAACCAGCCGTTTTTCAGGGCGCGCGTGCCAATGCGATGTGCGGCATGCACGACGATCGCGGTTACGGCCGGCTTGATCCCGTAGAAAATACCAGCCACCACCGGCACTTCGCCCCAGGCCAGATAGACCCACGACAGGCCGATCAGGATGAACAGCGACGGCAGTACGAACAGGGTGCCGGCAATCACCCCGCCCCAGGTGCGGTGCATCAGCCAGCCAATGTAGGTGGCCAGTTGCTGGGCCTCGGGGCCAGGCAGCAGCATGCAGTAGTTGAGGGCATGCAGAAAGCGCCGCTCGCTGATCCAGCGGCGCCGCTCCACCAGTTCCTGATGCATGATCGCTATCTGCCCCGCCGGGCCGCCGAAGCTGATGAACCCCAGCTTCAGCCAGAACAGCAAGGCCTCGATCCGGCTGATGTGACCACGCGTTTGCTCGGCGGTGCCTTGCAGGTGTTCCGTCATTTTCTTCCCTTTGGTATTCAGCTGGCCGCAGCGCGCTGTCGCTTGATCCGGTACATATCGCCATCAGCATGGCGCAGCAGCATGTCGGCATCATTGCCGTCTTCGGGGAAACGGGCCACGCCAATGCTGCAGGACGGCGCTCCGATGCCTGCAAACTCGGCGCCGAGTGGCTCGGCCATGGCTGCCAGGATACGTGCCACCTGCTCGACAATGGCCTCTGGTGAGGCGTAGTCGGTCAACAGCACGGTGAACTCGTCACCGCCCATCCGCGCCACTGTATCGGTCGCCCCAACGCAGCCTTCCAGGCGCCGCGCCAGGGTGCACAGCACCCGGTCACCCACGCTGTGGCCGTGGTTGTCGTTGATATCCTTGAAGTCATTGATATCGATGAACAGCAACGCCAGCGGATGGTTGTGGTGCCGGGCCGCGACAAGTGCGGTGCCCAGCCGCTCATTGAACATGGCCCGGTTGGCCAGGCGAGTCAGCGGGTCATGGTGGGCCAGGAAACGCAATTCTTCCTCGGCCTGGTGTTGGGCGGTGATATCCCGCGCTACACCAATGCGGGCATTGGCCTCATCGGACCAGGAGGCCGACCACAGGATATGCACGATACTGCCATCCTTGCGGATGTAGCGGTTACGGAAGTCGTAATGGGGTTGGCCGTTCATCACCCGTACGATCGACGCGCGGGTAATCGCCAGGTCGTCAGGGTGCATGTAGTCGGTGATCGGGGTGCCGATCAGCTCGCAGGCCTGGTAGCCCAGCAGCGCCTCGCAGGCATCGCTGACGAAAATGATCTGGTTGCCCCTGTCAACCACGAACACCGTGTCCAGCATCAGGTGGATCAGCCTGGGGTATAACGCTTGCAGGTCTACGGGCATGGGGCATGGCGTCCGCGGCGGGGTCACCGATCATAGCCTGAAATGGAACAAAATGCGGTAGGCGCCGCTGTGGG
>NZ_JBKGFP010000107.1:0-54270 GCF_046557535.1 Pseudomonas sp. S1(2024) | reverse complement strand
GTACCTGTGGGAGATTCTATGGTTTTCAGCAAGCCAGTTTCCCGCCTTTGGTGACGTATTCGTCCTGATTTTTCATCAGGGCGAATGCCACCCGCGCGAGCTTTCTTGCCAGGATTACCAAGGCTTGGGTTGTTGCTTTACCGCTGCTCCGATGCTGTTCGTAAAGCCCTTTCCAGGCTGCCGATCTGCTGGCCGCCATCGCAGCGTTGTGCAATAAGCGACGAATTTCTGAACAACCTCGCTTGGTGAGGCGACGTCGCCCATTTTTCTGTCCGGAATCACTGACTCGTAAATCCATTCCTAGGAATGCAATGTACGAGTCACTGCTTTTGAACTCGCCCCTTATAAAAACCATCACCAATGCTGCGGCGGTGAGAAAACCAATGCCCTCTACTGCCTGGCAGCGAGCGACTTGTTCCTGCAGCCCAGCTTCTCGCAGTACTTCTTTAATCTTCTTTTGAATCAACTGATCCAGCCGATCTATCGACTTCACAAAAGTTTCGAAGGCGGCTTTCAAAAGGCTTTCGTTAGCCCAGCTCTGAGTCATTGCAGTACGAGTAGTCACCAAGAGGGCTCTGCGTCGCAAGAGGCTCTGAAGCTTGCCGTAGACAGCGGGAGGCGGGCTCCAAGGGCGAAGGTCCTCGCCCTCATTTTTTAAAAAACGGGACAGCAACCGCGCATCTGAGGGGTCGGTTTTAACCCGTCCTCCAACACTTTTCCGGTAGTTGCTCAATTGAAAACCATCGATGACATAGACCTCGAAGCCTAGGCTGTGGGCCAATTCAACCAGGTCCAAGTGATAGACATTGGTCGCCTCAACAGCGATAGCGGTGTTGAGGGATTGTTGCTTGAGCCACCTTCTGATCTCGAGTTTGGAGTTTTTCAGCCTGATGATCTCGTCACGATCATCGTGGTGGATAACCAGCTCAGCTTTCGCGACATCCGCACCCACGATCAACTTACCTACCTGCATTGCCATGGGCGGCTCCTCACGTTATGGTTTTTCGGCTTGAAGGGGTTTCACCAAGAGGCGCTGGCTTGCTTCTATCGTCGCTTGCAAACGATGCATTCTTTATCGGCGCTTTGGTGGAAGGGGTGGGGCGATGTCTCCCACGGTCTGTACTGCTGTGAACAGTCAGATTCGGGCATTTAGTCCCACCACCCCTTCAAGTCTAACCATACAAGCGGGCAAGCCCGCGAAGAGGCCGGTGCAGGCAGTGCAGGTCAGAAGCTGTAATCCACCGTCGCAAAGTACGACCGTGGCATCCCCATCAGCCACTGCTGGCCACTGAACGCCGACTGCACATACTCACGGTCGAACAGGTTGTTCAACTGCAACCCCAGCCGCACATCCGGCAACACCTGCCAGCCGATGTCGGCATCCACCACGGTGTAGCCGGGGGCGCTCTGGGTGTTGGCGGTATTGGCGTAGCGCTCGTCCACATAACGCGCGCCAATGCCGGCCTTCAGCTGCTGGCCGAAGCCTTTGCTCAGCCACAGGTTGGCGGTACGCCGCGGGACATTGGCCGGGCGATTGCCCGCACGATCCTGCGCCATGCCGCCGACCATTTCGTCGAAGTCGTCATACCTGGCGCGCACGATCGCCGCGTTGGCCGACACCTGCCACTGGTGCGCCAGCGCCAGTTCCAGGGTTGCCTCCAGGCCGTCGGACGTCTGCTGGCCAGCCTGCTGCTTCTCGTGGGTGACCGGGTCATCCACCAGCAGCTTCTTCTTGACGATGTGGTAGGCCGCCAATGTCCATTCGCCACGCCCTTCCCAGAAGCGCTGCTTCAGGCCCACTTCGGTCTGCCTGGCCTCGGTCAGGTCGTAGTGCATCTGGTTGGCGCTGAGGCTGATGAGGTTGTCGACCCCATCCTCGCTGGTGGAGTACTGGCCATACAGCGACAGGTCGTCGCTGACCGCGAGCACCAGCCCGGCACGCCAGTTGCCGCCTTGCAGGCTGCGGTCGCTGCGGCTGTCGGTGGTCAGTTTTTCCTGGTCGATGTGGTTCTGGTCGCGGCGCACGCCGGTGACCAGCGACAGGCGATCGCTCAACTGCAGGCGGTTTTCGGCAAACAGGGCAAAGGTGTGGGTGGTGGACAGCGTTTGCGGGCGCAGCGGCGAGGCGCTGTGGAACCAACCCGGTTGTGGCTGCCAAGGGTTGACGTAGTCACCGCCCACATCGTTGTAGGGCGCGTTGCTGTCAACGTTGAAGCGGACCTTGTTGTACTCGGCGCCGACCACGGTCTTGCTGGCCAGGCCAAACAGCCTGTGGTCGAGGGTGAAGGCCTGTCGGTCGCCGAACTGTTCCTGGTTGTGCTTGATCTGCAGATAGCTGCCGCGCAGCAGCTGCTGGCGCCCTGCATCCCAGCTGTACTCCTCGGCATTGCGCCAGTGACGGCGGCTCTTGATGTAGTACAGCTGGTTGCTGGCGCTGAGGTGATCGTTCAACGTCCAGTCGGTATTCAGGCGTGTCCATTCATCGACGTAATGCTGCACGTCGTCCTGCACGTTGTAGTTCTTCTTGCGCAGGCTGCTGCGGTAGTGGCCGTCGATCAGCGGGGTGCCGTAGTAGTTGGCAGGCTGCGCATCGCCACGGTCGTGGGCGAGGGTGAAGCTGAGGTCGTCGCTGGCATCGAAGCGCAGCGCGGCGCTCAGCGCCAGGCTGCGTGACGGGGTGCGGTCGACCCAACCGTTACCGGTTTGCTGGTTCAGGGCCAGGCGGTAGCTCAGGCGCTCACCGAGGCTGCCGCCGCTGTCCAGGCCGAGCTGCTGGCGGTCCCACGAACCATAGCCCAGGCGCAGGTGGTTGCGTACCTCGCCGGCAAACGGCTTTTTCGGGATCACGTTGACCACCGCCCCGGTGGCGCCTTCGCCATACAGCACCGAAGCCGGGCCGCGAATGACATCGATGCGCTCGACCATCCACGGGTCGACCGGGAACGTCTGGGTGCCGGCACCGGTGTACAGGCGTGCGCCGTCGAACAAAGTCATCACCGAGCCGTGCCCGGTAAAGCCGCGGGCGGACAGCCCCGTGCCGCCGTCGCCCGGGGAGCCGATGTAGCTGATGCCCGGTGAGCGGGTCACCGCGTCCTGCACGGTGAGGTTGTTGCGCTGCTGGATCTGCTCGGCGCTGATGCTGCTGGTGCTGGCCGGTGTCTCCAGGGCGCTGAGGCCCAGGCGCGAACCAGCCTGGGTCGGTGTGGCCAGGTCGATGGCGTGGCTGTCGAGCGTGCCGGTGATGGCCGTGGAAGGCAGGGCCAGTGGTTGTCGCTCGAGGTCATCGGCCAGGGCCGGCAGGGAAACGGCCAGGCAGGCCGCCAGGGGGTGAAGCTTGAAAATACGGGACATGTCGTTCCACTACTGCAGGAATGAATGGATCCCGGTGGAAAACACGCAAAGGCGCACCGTGCACGCAGGCGCACGCACGGATACCGGCCTGCGCCCGCCCACCGCGGGTTGCCAAGTGAAGCTCCAGGCCGGTCTCCGGGCTTGCGAGGGGCATGAAACCTTCACCTTCCCATGCAAGTGCACAGTGGTATCTCGAAGGGTTCGCTCGCTTACCGTTGCGGGGGCAGCGCCGGACTTGTCGTGGGCAACACGACGCACCGGCTTCCCGTTTCACCCTGCGCGCGGCGGCGCAGGGCACCTGAAACTGGCGGGCATATGACCATTGAAACGCGGGGGCGTCAATTCTGCCTGTTACCAGTGAAACAACTCTCGTCGTGCCCCCTCGGTAATCGCCACGATTCCCGGGTGCTTGACCTTGCGCTCCACCGAAATGGCATAGAACGACTCATGCACCGCCTCGGTCTGCCCGATCAGCTCCACGCCATATTGGCGGCACACCTCCTCGGCGATCACGCTGGGCGCGACGAAGATGCCGCTGCCCGACTGCCCGAATGCCTGCATCAAGGCACTGTCATCGAACTCGCCCACGATGCGTGGCTGCACCTGCTGCTCACCCAGCCAGCGCAGCAGGCGGCTGCGTACCACGGTCTCCTGCCCGGGGATAAGCAATGGCGCATCCTGCAGGCAGGCGGGGAAGGGGCCTTCCAGGCGGTGTGCCAGCGCCGGGGTGGCGAAGAAGCTCAACCCACACTCGCCCAATTTCTGGCTATAACCCTTGATGTCCAGGTGGCTGGGCATGGGGCTGTCGGAAATCACCAGGTCCAGGCGCTGGATCGCCAGGTCGGCCAGCAGCCGTTCGAGCTTGTCTTCGCGGCAGTTGATACGCAGCACGTCGTCCAGCTCCATGGTCGGTGCCAGCAGGCGGTAGACGATGGACTTGGGTACCACGTCCGCCACGCCCACGCGGAACAGGATCTGCTCCTGCGGGCCGGCCCGCAGCATGGCCTCCAGCTCGCTTCCCAGCTGGAACATCTGCTCGGCATAGATCAGCGTCTGGCGCCCGGTTTCGGTCAGTTCCAGCTGGCGCCCCACGCGCTGGAACAGCTCCAGGCCATAGGTCTGCTCGAACAGGCTGATCTGACCGCTGATGGTTTGCGGGGTCAGGTTCAACTGTTCGCTGGCGCGGGCGATGCTGCCGGTCTTGGCCACGGCCCAGAAGTAGTGCAACTGCCGATAGTTGAGCATCGGTATCGTTCCGGATTCGTAAAAACCGAAGTATAACCGCTGAAAATACGAATTTTCCGGATGTGTTGCGCTCTTTAGAATGCGACTCCATCAGGCGCCGTGTGCGCCGCCGGAACATGAAAAGCGAGGAACCCATGCTGCAACTAAAATCCATCGGCACGCCGCTGGTGCTGGCCTTGGCCCTGTTCACCCTGGCCGGTTGCGAGCAGGCCGAGAAATCCGCCCAGCAGATGCTCGACCAGGCCGCGCAGTCGGCCAAGCAGGCCATCGACGACACCAACAAGGCCGCACAGCAGGCGTTGAGCGAGGCCATCGGCAGCGAAGGGCAAAAGCCCAAGGACGCCGACAACAAAGAAGACACCCAGGAAATCTGACCCCCAACCGCTGCTGCAGGATTTGAACAATGGAATACTTGCTGGAACTCGTCGCTAGCCCTACCGCCTGGGTTGCCCTGGCTACGCTGGTGGCCATGGAAGTCGTGCTGGGCATCGACAACCTGATCTTCATCTCCATCCTGACCAACAAGCTGCCGGTGGAGTACCGCTCCAAGGCGCGCCGTATCGGTATCAGCATGGCCCTGGTCATGCGCCTGGCCTTGCTCAGCACGGTGGCCTGGATCGTCCAGCTGACGGACCCGGTGTTTGAAGTATTCGGCAATGCCTTCTCCTGGAAGGACGTGATCCTGATTGCCGGTGGCCTGTTCCTGCTGTGGAAGGCGACCAAGGAAATCCACGAGAACGTCGACCCGCACGGGGCCAAGGAAGAAGCCAAGGTGTCGTCGACGGTTACCCTGGGCTTTGCCGCGGCGATCTTCCAGATCCTGTTGCTGGACATCGTCTTCTCGGTCGACAGCATCATCACTGCCGTGGGCATGACCGAGCACCTGCCTATCATGATCATTGCCGTTATCACTGCCGTGATCGTCATGATGGTGGCCGCCGACCCGTTGGCCAACTTCATCAACGACAACCCGACCGTGGTGATGCTGGCCCTGGGCTTCCTGATCATGATCGGCATGACGCTGATCGCCGAAGGTTTCGGCGCCCATGTACCGAAGGGTTATGTGTACGCGGCCATGGCCTTCTCGACGGCAATCGAGATCCTCAACATCCTGGCCCGTCGGGCACGGTTGAAGCGTGAGGCGGCTGAAGGTTGATGTAAAAAAATGCGGGGCGCTCGCGCCCCGTTCGCGGGCTTGCCCGCTCCCATAGGTGCCGCGTCAGCCAGATAGCTACGCGGCCCCAGTGGGAGCGGGCAAGCCCGCGAATGGGGGTAGGGAAAATCTTTAGTCAGTGCACCCCGGCATGCCGCCGCGACCGGCGCACAGGCTGTGGCTTGGCGGGGGCCTGCGGTGGCAGGTGGTGGTGGGAATGACGCCGCACGATACGCAGTACACCCCATAGCATGGCGGCTGCAACGCTCAGCCACATGCCAACCAGCATGAGGATTGCCATGGTCAGGCTCATCTGTGCCTCCATCTCTACGGGCCGCGCTCGGTCGCCGACGCTGGCCTTCCAGACACTGCTTTAGTCTAGTCTTTCGCCTGTGACGTTCCATTGACCAAAGGTCTATTGCTTGGTCCGATTTGCTCCTAAGCGGTGTCGGACTATACCCGCGCCGCTGTCCGACCTATGATCGGTGGCCAGAGCCGGGCGCTGCCTGCCCGGCGTTGGAGCAAGCGAGTGTCCATGCAGCAACCTTCCTTCAAGACCATCCCTCGTCGGCTGCTGGCTGCCTGCCTGGTTGCAGCCAGCCTGGCCGGTTGCGCCAGCGCACCCTCCGGCAACCTCAAGGGCCTGCCGCAGCGGGTCGAGATCAGCAGCGTGCCGTTCTACCGTGGCAACGCCAACCACAGCGGGGCCATGGCATTGGCGGCGGTGCTGTCGCAACAGGGGGCTCCGATCACGCCGGGGCTGCTGGACAAGCCGCTGAACCTGCCGCAGGGCGCCGAGGCCCTGGACACCGGCATCCCCCGGGTGGCGCGCGACTACGGCATGGTGGTGTATCCGCTGGACAAGCAGCTGGACGCGCTGTTGACCCAGGTGGCGGCGGGCAACCCGGTGCTGCTGCGTTACGAGGATGGTTCGGCCTGGTGGAGCGAGCCACGCTACGCCGTGCTGATCGGCTACGACCGCTACAAGCAGCGGGTGCTGTTGCGTTCGGGCATGCACCGGCGGCAGTTGATGGCGTTCGATGACTTTGCCTCGGCGTGGGCGAAGCTTGGGAGCTGGGCGGTGCTGGTGCAGCCACCTCGGCAGCTGCCAGCCCAGGTGGACCGCCAGCGCTGGTTGCAGGCTGCCGATGAACTGGCCCGGGCGGGGCAGGAGATTGCGGCGAAGCAGGCTGTGAGTAGCCTGAACAAATAGCTTTGTCTGTACCGGCCCTTTCGCGGGCACCCCCGCTCCCACAGGGACCGTGCAACCAGCACAAATCCTGTGGGAGCGGGCGTGCCCGCGAAGAGGCCAAGCCTGCCTACATCAGAAGCCCAGGCGATCGCGCAGGCTGTAGTACCAGGCGCCAATGGCGCTGAACGGCACGCGCAGCATCTGGCCACCCGGGAACGGGTAGTGCGGCAGCCCGGCGAAGGCGTCGAAACGCTCGGCCTGGCCACGCATGGCCTCGGCCAGCACCTTGCCCGCCAGGTGGGTGTAGGTCACGCCGTGACCCGAGCAGCCCTGGGAGTAGTAGATATTGTCGCCGATACGGCCAACCTGTGGCAGACGCGACAGGGTCAGCAGGAAGTTGCCGGTCCAGGCGTAGTCGATCTTCACGTTCTTCAGTTGCGGGAAGGCCTTGAGCATCTTCGGACGGATGATCGCCTCGATGTTGGCCGGGTCACGCGCGCCGTACACCACGCCACCACCGAAGATCAGGCGCTTGTCGCTGGTCAGGCGGTAGTAGTCGAGCAGGTAGTTGCAATCCTCGACGCAGTAGTCCTGCGGCAGCAGGGTGCGCGCCAGCTCGTCGCCCAGCGGTTCGGTGGTGATCACCTGGGTGCCGCATGGCATGGACTTGCTGGCCAGCTCCGGCACCAGGTTGCCCAGGTAGGCGTTGCCGGCGACGATAATGAACTTGGCGCGGACCTTGCCCTGCGGGGTGTGCACCACCGGGTTGGCGCCGCGCTCGATGCGTACGGCCGGGGTTTGCTCATAGATGATGCCGCCCAGCGACTCGACCGCAGCGGCTTCGCCCAGGGCCAGGTTCAGCGGGTGGATGTGGCCGCCGCTCATGTCCAGCATGCCGCCCACATAGTTGTCGCAGGCGACCACTTCGCGGATGCGCTTCTGGTCCATCAGCTCCAGCTGGTTGTGACCGAAGCGTTCCCACAGGCGCTTTTGCGACTCCAGGTGGCCCATCTGCTTGCTGGTGAGGGCAGCGAACACGCCACCGTCCTTCAGGTCGCACTGGATGTTGTACTTGGCCACGCGCTCACGAATGATGCGCCCGCCTTCGAAGGCCATGTGGCCCAGCAACTGAGCCTGCTTGGGGCCGACGGTGCGCTCGATGACGTCGATGTCGCGGCTGTAGCTGTTGACGATCTGGCCGCCGTTGCGGCCCGATGCACCGAAGCCGACCTTGGCTGCTTCGACGATGCTCACCTTGAAGCCGTTCTCCAGCAGGAACAGGGCGCTGGACAGGCCGGTGTAGCCGGCGCCGATGATGCACACATCGGTTTCCACCTCACCCTGCAGCGCCGGACGTGGCGGCACCGGGTTGGCCGAGGCGGCGTAGTAGGACTGGGGGTAGGGGGTGTTAGCCATGCTGCAGGAACCTCGTGTTTTATATTTTTAACGAATGTACCGATGCTATCAATAATAATAAACACCCGCTAGTCGTCCGTTGAAAATCCTTTACTCGGTCCCCGCCAGCGCACTTTTCTATAAAGAGTTTAAGATTCAGTAGGTTAGCGCGAAAAAAAGTGTTGACAGGGTTTTTGGAATGGGTAGAATGCGCACCACACGACAGGCACATAGCTCAGTTGGTTAGAGCACCACCTTGACATGGTGGGGGTCGTTGGTTCGAGTCCAATTGTGCCTACCAAATCGAAAAAGGGGTGATCCGCAAGGGTCACCCCTTTTTTCATTGGGTTCTCGCGGCCTGGTGCTGCGCAGCAGGCCCTTATGCACGAATTCGCAAAGTTTTTGATTTTTCTGAAAAAAACGCTTTACAGGTACGCATTCGATCACTAATATGCGCACCACACGACAGGCACATAGCTCAGTTGGTTAGAGCACCACCTTGACATGGTGGGGGTCGTTGGTTCGAGTCCAATTGTGCCTACCAAATCGAAAAAGGGCGATCAGCAATGATCGCCCTTTTTGCTGTGCGCATGAAGCAGCGTGTAACGTTTGGTCGCGGTTCGGGGCATTGCCCGGCGTGCTAGAATCCGCCCCTTCGAATCTGGAGGTACACGCGTGCGCAAACTGGCTGTGGTAATGGCAGTGCTCGCCCTGGCGGGCTGTGAGAACGAGGTCGAAGGCGTGCACAAACAGGTGGCCGAACACCTGCACAACCCCAAGACCGCCAAGTTCGGCAACGTGCGGATCGACACCCAGGGCACCATCTGCGGCCAGGTCCGTGGCAAGGATGATGCCGGGCAGTACGAGGCCTACCGCAGCTACGTGGCCATCAAGCGCGATGGCCAGTACGAAATCATCGTCGACGACAGCGGCAACAACCTGCGCATCCGCGAGATGTGCGGCGGCGCCGAGCTGCAGCGCCGCGCCGAGGCCCTGGCTGGCCAGCCGGCCCCGCAAGGCTGGGATGTGGAAGTGATCCAGGGTGCAAACATGGGCGCGCTCAGCGACATGACCGCACGCCTGATCGAAAAGGGCATCCCGTCCTCGGTGGAGTACCGCGACGGCAAGCCGGTGGTGCTGATGGGGCCATTCCCCACTCGTGAGGAAGCCGAAGCGCGCAAGGCCGAGGTAATGGCCAAGCTGGGTACCGATTCGGTGGTGATTCAGCACGGTGCAGCGCGCTAAACCCGGTTTCTGCAGGCGCGGCCTTTTGTGGGAGCGGCCTTGTGTCGCGAAAGCGCTGCGCAGCGGCCCCAGAATCTTGAACCCTGCACAAATTGCCGGGGCCGCTATGCGGCCCTTTCGCGACACAAGGCCGCTCCCACACGGCTTCCACAAGGCCGCTTGTGCAAGGTCGGCACGGCACAGTCACACGCGCGCTAGACATTGTCCGCACAGTTTTGGCTATGCTTGTCAGGAAGAAGCCGAACGGGGAGGGCCTCATGTCTACACTGGAGCGGGCCATTGCCGTGGCCGCCAGGGCGCATGAAGGGCAATACGACAAGGGTGGGGCCGCTTATATCCTCCACCCGCTACGCGTGATGATGCGGGTTTCCACAACCGAACAACGGATTGTCGCGGTGCTGCACGATGTGATCGAAGACACCCCGCTGACCCTGTCCGACCTGGCGCGCGAGGGTTTCGCGCTGAAAATCCTTGCCGCCTTGCTGGCGCTCAGCCGCCGTGAGGGCGAGGCCTACCAGGACTTCGTGGTGCGCCTGGGCGGTGACCCGCTGGCGCGCACCGTCAAGCTGGCCGATCTGGCCGACAACAGCGACCTTTCGCGCATCCCGTGCCCAGGCCCCACCGACCTGGCGCGGCTGGCGCGTTACCGCGAAGCCAGCGCCTACCTGCAGGCCTTGGCTTGAGGCTGAATGCAGTCAGTCTTCCTTCGGTACCGTCCAGAAAATCTGCACGCCGCCATCGTCGCGGTGGGCGAGGGTGACGTTATCGTTTTCGGCGATTTCCTCTAGCAGGGTTTCCCAATCTTCCGGGGTTTCCTGCTCCAGACGGAAAATCAACGCCGCACGGCTGCGCTGGGCAGTGGGGCTGTTGATGATTTTCTGAATGCGCATACCCAGTTGTTCATAGCTGCTTGGGGTGGCGGAGGCGGTGCTGGACACAAGTGTTTCCTTGTTTTTTGCTGTATGCGCATACAGTATTTCACTGTAAGTAATTTCGCAACAGTCAGACAGCAAACGCCCCGCCTGGGCAGCGGGGCTGTTTGCATTTCAGGGGGCGGCTGGCGATCAGTACTCCCAGAAGATGCGCTGCAGCTCCTTGCTGTCCTGGGTCCTGGTCATCGCTACCATCGCCAGAATCCGCGCTTTCTGTGGGTTCAGGTCATGGGCCACGACCCAGTCGTTCTTGTCATCCGGCTGCTCGGCGTTGCGCAGCACGAAGCCACCCTGGTTGACGTGCGACGAGCGAATGATCTGCACGCCGTTCTTGCGCAGCTCCTGCAGCGCCGGCACCACCCGCGACGACACCGAACCGTTGCCGGTACCGGCATGGATCAGGGCCTTGGCGCCATTCTGTGCCAGTGCCTTGTAGGCGGTGTCGGTGACGTTGCCATAGCCATAGGCGATATCCACCTGCGGCAGGCTGCTGATCTGCTTGATGTCGAACTCGGAGTTGACCGTGTGGCGCTTGGCCGGCAGGCGGAACCAGTACGACTTGCCTTCCACCACCATGCCCATCGGGCCCCAGGCGCTCTTGAAGGCTTCGGTCTTGATGTTCACTGCCTTGCTGACATCGCGCCCGGACTGGATCTCGTCATTCATGGTCACCAGCACGCCCTTGCCGCGCGACTGCTTGTCGCTGGCCACGGCCACGGCGTTGTAAAGGTTGAGCATGCCGTCGGCGGACATGGCGGTACCCGGGCGCATCGAACCGACGACCACGATCGGCTTGTCGGTCTTTTCCACCAGGTTGAGGAAGTAGGCGGTCTCTTCCAGGGTGTCGGTGCCGTGGGTAATGACGATGCCGTCGACGTCCTTGCTTTCGGCGAGTTCGGCAACGCGTTTGCCCAACTTGAGCAGGTCGTCGTTGGAGATGCTCTCAGAGGCGATCTGCATGACCTGCTCGCCGCGGACGTTGGCCAGGTCGGCCAGCTCCGGCACGCCGGCGATCAGTTTGTCGACGCCCACCTTGGCGGCCTGGTAGGTGGCGCTGTTGGCGGCGCTGGCACCAGCGCCGGCAATGGTGCCGCCGGTGGCGAGGATGACCACGTTGGCCAGCTTCTGCTGGGTTTCAGCCTCTTTGGCCGAAACGGTGGCTGGAATGGCCAGCAGCACGGCGAGTGCGCTGGGGGCGAAGATTTTCAGTGCGGCATTCATCATTATTGTTCTCTCTCTTCCTAATGAGATGGTTGTTTTGTCGCACAGGGTGCAAGGCAGGTTTCGTACCAGTTGCGCGCACGGCCCTTGTGGGAGCGGCCTTGTGTCGCGAAAGGGGCGCGTAGCGGCCCCGGATTCCGGCGCAACAACACACATTGCCGGGGCCGCCTTGCGGCCCTTTCGCGACACAAGGCCGCCCCCACATGAAGGTGCGTTCCATTCGAGATTCCGAACAAACGTAGGAAAAGACGTTCGGCTTTTCGGAAAAAATCCGGATAAACTGCGCCAAGCTCGACTTGACCTCCGACAGCCAAACGGATTTGACAAACCCCGGTCCTGTTTCCATAGTTAGGCAACGCAAACGTTTGCGATCCGACAAAAAACACAAGATTCGGAGTCATCGTCCATGAAACTGCCGTTCCCCGGTCGTCTGCTGGCCCTCGCGGTCATTTCCTCGCTGTCCCTGGCCCTGCCATTTTCCCCCGCCCACGCCGAAGACAAGCCCAAGGTCGCCCTGGTCATGAAGTCGCTGGCCAACGAGTTCTTCCGCACCATGGAAGACGGCGCCAAGGACTACCAGAAAGCCCACGCCGATGAATTCGAGCTGATCGCCAACGGCATCAAGAACGAGACCGACACCGGCGAGCAGATCCGCATCGTCGAGCAGATGGTCAACGCGGGCGCCAAGGCCCTGGTCATTGCCCCGGCCGACTCCAAGGCGCTGGTATCGGCGGTGAAGAAGGCCATGGACCAGGGCGTTGTGGTGATCAACATCGACAACCGCCTGGACCCTGAACTGCTCAAGAGCAAAGGCATCAGCGTACCCTTCGTGGGCCCCGACAACCGCAAGGGCGCGCGCCTGGTGGGTGACTACCTGGCCAACGAGAAGCTCAAGGCCGGCGACCAGGTCGGCATCATCGAAGGCGTGCCGACCACCACCAACGCCCAGCAGCGTACCGCCGGCTTCAAGGACGCCATGGACGCCGCGCAGATCAAGATCGTTTCGGTGCAGAGCGGCAACTGGGAAATCGACAAAGGCAACGCCGTCGCCGCCTCCATGCTCAACGAATACCCCGACCTGAAAGCCCTGCTGGCCGGCAACGACAGCATGGCCCTGGGCGCGGTGTCGGCCGTGCGTGCCGCCGGCAAGACCGGCCAGGTGCAAGTGGTGGGCTACGACAACATCAACGCCATCAAGCCGATGCTCGCCGATGGCCGTGTGCTTGCCACCCTCGACCAAGCGGCCAGCCAGCAGGCGGTGTACGGCATCCAGGCGGCGCTGAAAATGGTCAAGGGCGAGAAACCCGACGTGGATGCCGACAACGTCATCCAGACCCCGGTCCAACTCATCACCAAGCCCTGATCGCTGGCAGGAGAAACGGCCATGCCTGCATCGGCCAACGAAGTAGTGCTCGCCGCCAGTGGCCTGGGCAAGACCTACGCCCAGCCCGTGCTCGGCGAGGTCAGCCTGAACCTGCGTGCCGGCGAAGTGCTGGCCCTGACCGGCGAGAACGGCGCCGGCAAGAGCACCTTGTCCAAGCTCATCAGTGGGCTGGAAACCCCCACCACAGGGCACATGCGCTACCGCGGCCAGGCCTACGCGCCTGGCAGCCGCAGCGAGGCTGAGCGCCTTGGCGTGCGCATGGTCATGCAGGAGCTCAACCTGCTGCCCACGCTGACCGTCGCGGAAAACCTGTTCCTCGACAACCTGCCCGGCCGCTTCGGCTGGATCAGCCAGAAGCGCCTGCGCCAACTGGCCACGGCCGCCATGGCCCAGGTCGGCCTCGACGCCATCGACCCGGACACCCCGGTCGGCGAGCTGGGCATCGGCCATCAGCAGATGGTCGAGATCGCCCGCAACCTGATTGGCGACTGCCATGTGCTGATCTTCGATGAACCCACCGCCATGCTCACCGCGCGCGAAGTGGAGCTGCTGTTCACCCAGATCGAGCGCCTGCGCCAACGTGGCGTGGCCATCGTCTACATCTCCCATCGCCTGGAAGAACTGCAGCGCGTGGCCCAGCGCATCGTCGTGCTGCGCGACGGCAAGCTGGTGTGCGACGAACCGATCCAGCGCTACAGCAGCGCCGAACTGGTCAACCTGATGGTCGGCCGCGAGCTGGGCGAGCATATCGACCTGGGCCGCCGGCAGATCGGCGCGCCGCTGCTCAAGGTCGACAGGCTCAGCCGTGCCGACAAGGTGCGTGAAGTGTCGTTCGAGGTCAGGGCAGGGGAGATCTTCGGCATTTCCGGCCTGATCGGTGCCGGCCGTACCGAACTGCTGCGCCTGATCTACGGCGCCGACCGTGCCGACAGCGGCAGCATCGCCCTCGGCCAGCCGCCCAAGGCTGTCACCATCGACTCGCCCAAGGCTGCGGTGCAGGCCGGTATCGCGCTGATCACCGAAGACCGCAAAGGCGAGGGCCTGCTGCTGACGCAGTCGATCAGCGCGAATATCGCCCTGGGCAACCTCGGCGCGGTATCACGGGCCGGGGTGCTCGATGGCGAAGCCGAAGCGGCATTGGCCGAACGCCAGATCCAGGCCATGCGCATTCGCAGTGCCGGCCCGCAGCAGGTGGTAGGCGAGCTGTCTGGCGGCAACCAGCAGAAGGTGGTGATCGGCCGCTGGCTGGAGCGCGACTGCCAGGTGCTGCTGTTCGACGAGCCCACCCGTGGCATCGACGTCGGCGCCAAGTTCGACATCTATGGCCTGCTGGCCGAGCTGGCGCGCCAGGGCAAGGCCCTGGTGGTGGTGTCCAGTGACCTGCGCGAGCTGATGCTGATATGCGACCGCATCGCCGTGCTGTCGGCCGGTCGCCTGATCGACACCTTCGAGCGGGACCATTGGAGCCAGGACCAGTTGCTGGCCGCGGCCTTTGCCGGTTATCAGAAACGTGACGCACTGCTGCATGAAGCAGCTCCCAGGATGGATGCATGAAAACCACCCCGCTCGACAGCCAAGGCGCCGCACCGGTGCGCCGCAGTGGCACCTATCTTGGCCTGGGTACCTACCTGGGCCTGGCCGGCGCCTTGCTGGCGATGATCGTGCTGTTCTCGTTCCTCAGCAGCCACTTCTGGTCGTACAACACCTTCAGTACCCTGGCCAACCAGATCCCCGACCTGATGGTACTGGCGGTGGGCATGACCTTCGTGCTGATCATCGGCGGCATCGACCTGTCGGTGGGCTCGGTACTGGCGCTGGCGGCCTCCACGGTCAGCGTGGCGATCCTCGGCTGGGGCTGGGGCGTGCTGCCTTCGGCTCTGCTGGGCATGGCCGTGGCCGCGCTGGCCGGCAGCATCACCGGCGGCGTCACCGTGGCCTGGCGCATTCCGTCGTTCATCGTTTCGCTAGGGGTGCTGGAAATGGCCCGCGGCCTGGCCTACCAGTTCACCGACTCGCGCACCGCCTATATCGGCGATGCCTATGCCTGGTTCTCCAACCCCATCGCATTCGGCATCTCGCCGGCGTTCATCATCGCCTTGCTGGTGATCGTGCTGGCCCAGTTGGTGCTGACCCGCACGGTGTTCGGCCGCTACCTGATCGGCATTGGTACCAACGAAGAGGCCGTGCGCCTGGCTGGCATCGACCCGCGCCCGTACAAGGTGCTGGTGTTCGCCCTGATGGGCCTGCTCGCCGGCCTGGCCGCGCTGTTCCAGATCTCGCGCCTGGAAGCCGCCGACCCCAATGCCGGCTCCGGCCTGGAGCTGCAGGTAATCGCCGCCGTGGTGATTGGCGGCACCAGCCTGATGGGCGGGCGCGGCTCGGTCATCAGCACCTTCTTTGGCGTGCTGATTATTTCGGTGCTGGCCGCAGGGCTGGCGCAGATCGGTGCCAGCGAACCGACCAAACGCATCATCACCGGGGCGGTGATCGTCATCGCCGTGGTGCTCGACACTTACCGTAGCCGGCGTGCAGGCCGGCGGAACTGAAAACATGGCAACCATCAAAGACGTCGCGGCACTGGCGGGCATTTCCTACACCACCGTGTCCCATGTGCTGAACAAGACCCGGCCGGTCAGCGAGCAGGTGCGGTTGAAAGTCGAAGCCGCCATCGCCGAACTCGACTACGTACCCAGCGCCGTGGC
Organism: Pseudomonas sp. S1(2024); assembly: GCF_046557535.1. NCBI lineage: Bacteria > Pseudomonadati > Pseudomonadota > Gammaproteobacteria > Pseudomonadales > Pseudomonadaceae > Pseudomonas > Pseudomonas sp. S1(2024). The sequence goes on along the minus strand of NZ_JBKGFP010000107.1, from coordinate 38,450 downwards.
CCGCTCGCTGAAGGCGCGCAGCACGGCCACCATCGGCTTGCTGGTGCCCAACAGCGTCAACCCGTACTTCGCCGAGCTGGCGCGGGGCATCGAAGACGCCTGCGAGCGCAACGGCTACTGCGTGATCCTGTGCAACTCCGACGACAACCCGCAAAAGCAGCGCAGCTACCTGCGCGTGCTGCTGGAAAAGCGCATCGACGGCCTGGTAGTGGCTTCGGTAGGGCAGGACAGCGACCTGCTGCAAAGCCTGGCTGGTGTGCGCACGCCCATGGTGATCGTCGACCGCGAACTGGACGGTGTCGATGCCGACCTGGTGCGCATCGACCACGAGCAGGGCGCCTTCCTGGCCACCCAGCACCTGCTGGAACTTGGTCACCATGACATCGCCTACATCGGCGGCCCCGCCGAGACCGGTGTGACCCACCTGCGCCTGAGCGGCTTCCGCCGCGCCATGGCCGAAGCCGGTGTGCCGGTGCGCAGCGACCGCGTGCTGCATTGCGACTTCACCAGCCCCGGCGGCCATGCAGCCGCAGGCCGGCTGCTGGAGGGCAAGCGGCCTACGGCGATTTTTGCCGGCAACGACATGATCGGCTTCGGTGTGCTGCGTGCCGCGGCCGAACGCAATATCAACGTGCCCGGCGAGCTGTCGGTGATCGGTTTCGACGACATCGAGCTCAGCCGTTACGTGTACCCGCCGTTGACCACGGTGGGCCAGTCGATTCGCGAGCTGGGCGAGAGCGCCGCGTCGCTGTTGCTGGCGCGTATCGGCACCCCCCGGCAGGGCGCGGCAGAGCAACGCATCGTCGCCCCGCGCATTGTGCTGCGCGAGTCCACCGGGCCGCGTCCGGACCTGTTCAACGATTACCGCTGATGCTAAGGAAATGTCATGAATGCCAAGGTTGTGGTAGTCGGTAGCCTCAACATGGACCTGGTGGCCCGCGCGCAGCGCCTGCCCCGGGCCGGCGAAACACTCCCCGGCGAAAGCTTTTTCACCGTGCCGGGCGGCAAGGGGGCCAACCAGGCAGTGGCCGTGGCGCGCCTGGGTGGCAGCGTGGCGATGATCGGCAACGTTGGCGACGATGACTATGGTCGACAACTGCACCGGGCCCTGTATGTGGAAGGCATCGACTGCCAGGGCGTCAGCACCTGCCAGGGCGTGTCCAGCGGGGTGGCGCTGATCACCGTGGATGCCGCCAGCCAGAACTGCATCGTCATCGTCCCCGGTGGCAACGGCCTGCTGACGCCGCAGTCGGTGCAGCGGTTCGATGCGCTGCTGCAGGCGGCCGAGGTGATCATCTGCCAGCTGGAAGTACCGGCCGACACCGTGGCCTGGACCTTGGCCAGGGGGCATGAACTGGGCAAGCGGGTGATCCTGAACCCGGCGCCGGCGACCGGCCCCTTGCCGGCGGACTGGTTCGCCCACATCGACTACCTGACGCCCAACGAAAGCGAGGCCGAAGCCCTGACCGGCGTGGCGGTGACTGACCTGGGCAGCGCCCGGCGCGCCGGCGAGCGCTTGCTGCAACTGGGCGCGGGCAAAGTGATCATCACCCTGGGCGCGCAAGGGGCTTTGCTGGTCACCCCTCGGGGCCACCAGCACTTCCCCGCGCCGGTGGTGCAGCCGCTGGACACCACGGCAGCCGGCGACACCTTCATCGGCGGCTTTGCCGCTGGCCTGGTGCGCGGCCTGGAGGAGGGCGAAGCCATCGCCTTCGGCCAGCGCGCCGCGGCCCTGTCGGTTACCCGCGCCGGTGCCCAGCCGTCGATTCCCTACCTGGCGGAGCTTGCGCCATGAAGAAGACCCCGCTGCTGAACGTTGCCCTGTCGCGGACCATCGCCGGCATGGGGCATGGCGACATCCTGGTGATCGGCGATGCCGGGCTGCCGGTGCCGCCGGGCGTCGAACTGATCGACCTGGCCGTCACGCCTGGCCTGCCGGACTTCGCCAGCGTGTTGCGGGTTGTGCTGAGCGAGTTGCAGGTAGAGCGCCACGTGCTGGCCGAAGAGATGCAGAAAGTGGTGCCGCCGGCGCTGGTCGAGATCGAGCGGCTGAAGGGCAAGCTGGGCAAGCGCGAATGGCTGAGCCATGAAGATTTCAAGACATTGTCACGCAGTGCCCGTGCGGTTGTGCGCACTGGCGAGTGCCAGCCCTACAGCAACATCGCGCTGATTTCCGGCGTGACTTTCTGAAGGCGGGGGCTGCGCCCCCGAATCGCCGGCAAGCCAGCTCCCACAGGTACTGCACAATGCTTGAGGCCGATGCAGTACCTGTGGGAGCTGGCTTGCCGGCGATTGGGCCGCAAAGCGGCCCCAGAAACCACCACCCAGGCAACAGGAGTGCCACCCATGCTCAAACCCCTGCTACAAGGAATCGCTCTCATGGCCGCAGCCACCACCCTCCAGGCCGCCCCCATCGACCTGATCATCGACACCGACCCCGGCGCCGACGACGTGGTCGCGCTGTTCCTGGCCATGGCCTCGCCCGACGAGCTGAACATCCGCGCCATCACCACCGTGGCCGGCAACGTGCGCCTGGAAAAGACCTCGCGCAACGCCCGCCTGGCCCGCGAATGGGCCGGCCGCGAAGACATCCCCGTGTACGCCGGCGCCGCCCGCCCGCTGGTGCGCAAGCCGATCTACGCCGCCGACGTGCACGGCGAAGAAGGCCTCACCGGCATCCAGGTTCACGAACCGAAAGCGCCGCTGGCCCAGGGCAATGCCGTGCAATACCTGGTCGACACCCTGGGCGCCGCCAAGCCCCACAGCATCACCATCGCCATGCTCGGCCCGCAAACCAACCTGGCCCTGGCGCTGATCCAGCGCCCGGACATCGCCAAAGGCATCAAGCAAGTGGTGGTCATGGGCGGTGCCCATTTCAACGGTGGCAACATCACCCCGGCGGCGGAGTTCAACCTCTATGCCGACCCGCATGCCGCCGAAGTGGTGCTGGCCAGCGGCGTGCCGCTGACCTACCTGCCGCTGGACGTCACCCACAAGCTGCTGACCAGCGACGCCCGCCTCAAGCAACTGGCGGCGGTGAACAACCAGGCCAGCAAGCGGGTGGTGGATATCCTCAACGCCTACATCACCCACGACATGGACCTGTACGGCATGCCCGGCGGCCCGGTGCACGACGCCAGCGTCATCGCCTACCTGCTCAAGCCCGAACTGTTCAGCGGCCGGCGTATCCACATGACCATCGACAGCCGCGAAGGCCCCAGCTTCGGCCAGACCCTTGCCGACTGGTACGGCGTGCTCAAGCAGCCAGCCAACGTGATGTGGGTGGACGAGGGCGATGCCCAGGGCCTGTTCGACCTGCTCAGCGCCCGTTTGGCGCGATTGGAATAGCCGTGTGCGGCGCGTAGCGCTCGAACACCTGGTCGAAGAAGCTGCGTGCCGCCTCGGCGCCGCGATCGCGCACCAGCAGGTCGATGGCAATCAGCAGCAACTCCTCCGGCGTGCCAGGGCTGTACGCGCTCTGGCCTTCGGCCCATTTGACCTTGATATCGGCTTCGATGCTGTGGCTGCTCATGAAAGGCTCTCGCTTGGGGCCCGGGACGAAGGGGCGAACACCTGACCCTGGTGTTCGATGGAGGCGGGGTGCGCTCCACTTCTTGCACTAAATCATGACTTTGCGTCAGTGACCTTGCGGCTTAAGCATATGGCAAACGCAGCGGCTTGTGCAAAATCCGGTCACGATTGCGTTTTCGCCTCGGCTGGCGAGTTCAGGCAGACTTGACCGGTTTTGCAACAAAAGATCAGCGGAACTGTCGGATCAGACAGTTCCCGGACCGATTTAGGAGGCTTCATGTTCCGTACCCGTGCTTACCTGGCAACCCTGGCGGTGGCTGCTGTCCTGGCTGGTTGCAGCACTGGTGGCAATTCTGCTGGTGGCGCTGCGCCAGCCACGCCGGCAGGCAACGATGGCCGCTGCGAAGCCAGCGGCGCCGATTTCGCTATTGGCAAGCTTGCCAGCGCCGAGCTGCTGGAGCAGGCGCGCAAGGCCAGTGGCTCGCAGATGGCCCGCATTCTCAAGCCGCACGACGTGGTTACCCTCGAGTACCGCTCCGAGCGCTTGAACCTGAATGTGGACGAGCAGGGCAAGGTGGTTCGCGTCAACTGCGGTTAACCGATGACCTGGGCTGCGCGGTCCCTGTAGGGGCGGCCTTGCGTCGCGAAAGGGCCGCAAAGCGGCCCCGGCCATTGATGCTGCGAAGCTGAAACCCAGGGGCCGCTTCGCGCCCCGTCGCGACACAAGGCCGCTCCTACAAAAAAAGCGAGCGCGTGCAGCCTGGTAAACGCCCATAAAAAAACCCGCCACAAGGGCGGGTTTTTTTACAGCTATCCGAATTACTCCGGACGAACCTGTGCAGCCTGCATGCCCTTCTGGCCGCGCTCGGCGACGAAGGAAACAGTCTGGCCTTCTTTCAGGCTCTTGAAGCCGTCAGATTCGATGGCCTTGAAGTGAACGAACAGGTCGTCGCCGCCGCCTGCTGGGGTGATGAAGCCGTAGCCTTTCTCATCATTGAACCATTTGACGGTGCCTTGTTGGCGATTGGACATGGGTGAATCTCCAGAACATTTAGTTTTTTCAGTGGTGCAATGCGGCCGAGGCTACGGAGCACGGAACACATCATAGTCTAATTCTGCGCATCTAGCGCCTTTTACCTTCGCAGGATGTTGATCCAGCTCAAAGAATGGCTGGTCTGCTCTGGCTTTAAGGTTTCAGCTCTTCGGTGCACAGGCCTGTTTCACGACCATCTGGGCCTTCTGCATCAGCTTGGCGTCCACGCCATCGTTGCTGTCGAGGTCGGCAATTTCCGCGTCGGTGAAATTCTTTTTGATGGTTTGCGCGCCACAGTCGCAGTGCTTTTTCGCGGTCGCAGCGTCAACGCCTTGGCCTTGAGCCACTTGCGTGCACTGGGTCATGTAGGCGGCTTCCTTCCCGGCCGGGAAGTTGCCGGCGTTCGCAGCCATGGGCAGCAGCAGGGCCCCAGCGGCCGCCAGGGCCAGAAGAGACGGAACTCGCATAACCAGTTACTCCTTGGGTTAAGGTCTCATCAAGAGTAGGTTGCTTCCCAAGGTCTGATAGGAATTTTTCCGCGTTAGTTCACCGCTGCGGCGTAATTTCCAAATATTTCTGCCTGGCGTGCAACCCGCGTGCTAGCATGCCCGGCTTGCAGCTGACAACTTGCAGCTTGCAGCTATCTTTTTTCTTTCCAGTCACTCTGGTTCGTCCCTGGCAAGCCGAAAGGCTTCTGCCACTGTGAGGCAGGCTTCCCGTTGCGGGAAGGCAGGTCGGATCTTGTACTGGCTCATCCCAACCCACGTGACCTTTGGTAGGGGTCACCACTAGGAGAGGAGGCGCCATGCCCGTTATTACTCTTCCCGATGGCAGTCAACGTTCGTTCGATCATGCCGTATCCGTAGCCGAAGTCGCCGCTTCCATCGGCGCCGGCCTGGCCAAGGCCACCGTGGCCGGCAAGGTCGACGGCAAACTGGTCGATGCCTGCGACCTGATCAGCAACGACGCCACCCTGCAGATCATCACCCCTAAAGATGAAGAGGGACTGGAGATCATCCGTCACTCGTGCGCCCACCTGGTCGGCCACGCGGTGAAACAGCTGTACCCGACCGCCAAGATGGTGATCGGCCCGGTCATCGACGAAGGCTTCTACTACGACATCGCCTACGAGCGCCCCTTCACCCCTGAAGACATGGCCGCCATCGAAAAGCGCATGATGGAGCTGATCGACAAGGACTACGACGTCATCAAGAAGGTGACCCCGCGCGCCGAAGTGATCGACGTGTTCAAGGCCCGTGGCGAAGACTACAAGCTGCGCCTGGTCGAAGACATGCCGGACGAGCAGGCCATGGGCCTGTACTACCACGAAGAATACGTCGACATGTGCCGCGGCCCGCACGTGCCGAACACCCGCTTCCTCAAGGCATTCAAGCTGACCAAGCTGTCCGGCGCCTACTGGCGCGGCGATGCCAAGAACGAACAGCTGCAACGCGTGTACGGCACCGCCTGGGCCGACAAGAAGCAGCTGGCTGCGTACATCCAGCGCATCGAAGAAGCCGAAAAACGCGACCACCGCAAGATCGGCAAGCAGCTCGACCTGTTCCACCTGCAGGAAGAAGCCCCGGGCATGGTGTTCTGGCACGCCAACGGCTGGACCGTGTACCAGGTACTCGAGCAGTACATGCGCCAGGTTCAGCGCGTCAACGGCTACCAGGAAATCAAGACCCCGCAGGTTGTCGACCGCATTCTCTGGGAGCGTTCCGGCCACTGGTCCAACTACGCCGAGAACATGTTCACCACTTCGTCGGAAAGCCGTGACTACGCGGTCAAGCCGATGAACTGCCCGTGCCACGTGCAGGTGTTCAACCAGGGCCTGAAGAGCTACCGCGACCTGCCGCTGCGCCTGGCCGAGTTCGGTGCCTGCCACCGTAACGAGCCGTCCGGCGCCCTGCACGGCATCATGCGCGTGCGTGGCTTCGTGCAGGACGACGCGCACATCTTCTGCACCGAAGAACAGGTGAAGAAAGAAGCCGCCGACTTCATCAAGCTGACCCTGGACGTGTACAAGGACTTCGGCTTCACCGACATCGCCATGAAGCTGTCGACCCGCCCGGCCAAGCGTGTGGGTTCCGAAGAGCTGTGGGACCGTGCCGAAGGCGCACTGGCCGACGCCTTGAACGAATCGGGCCTGGAGTGGGAATACCAGCCAGGCGAGGGCGCCTTCTACGGCCCGAAGATCGAGTTCACCCTGCGCGACTGCCTCGGCCGTAACTGGCAGTGCGGTACCCTGCAGTACGACCCGAACCTGCCAGAACGCCTGGATGCCAGCTATATCGCCGAAGATAACAGCCGAGTTCGCCCGGTCATGCTGCACCGCGCCATCCTCGGTTCGTTCGAGCGCTTCATCGGCATGCTGATCGAGCACTACGCTGGCGTGTTCCCGGCCTGGCTGGCCCCAACCCAGGCCGTGATCATGAACATCACCGACAAGCAGGCCGATTTCGCCCTCGAGGTGGAAAATACCCTGAACGGTAGCGGTTTCCGTGCCAAGTCGGACTTGAGAAATGAGAAGATCGGCTTTAAAATCCGCGAGCATACTTTGCTCAAGGTCCCGTACCTTTTGGTTATAGGGGATCGCGAAGTCGAAACGCAGACCGTCGCCGTACGCACCCGTGAAGGCAAAGACCTCGGCTCCATGCCGGTGGCTGAATTCACGCAGCTGCTCAACAGCGCTGTTGCCCAGCGCGGTCGCCTAGAATCGGAGTAATGACTATTAAGCGTGAAATGAGAAACGATAAACGAACTGCACCGAAAGCCCCGATCAACGAGAATATCTCGGCACGCGAGGTTCGGTTAATTGGCGCTGACGGCGAGCAGATTGGCATCGTCTCGATTGATGAAGCGCTTCGTATCGCTGATGAAGCGAAGCTGGATCTGGTGGAAATCTCCGCCGACGCGCAACCGCCCGTCTGCAAGGTGATGGACTACGGCAAGCACCTCTTCGAGAAGAAGAAGCAGGCCAACGAAGCCAAGAAAAACCAGAAGCAGATCCAGATCAAAGAAATCAAGTTTCGTCCAGGGACGGAAGAAGGGGATTACCAGGTAAAACTACGCAACCTGGTACGTTTCCTTACCGATGGGGACAAGGCCAAGATCTCTCTGAGATTCCGCGGCCGTGAGATGGCCCACCAGGAGCTGGGCATGGAGCTGTTGAAGCGGGTCGAAGCCGACCTCGCCGAATACGGCTCCGTTGAGCAGCATCCGAAGATGGAAGGACGCCAGCTTATGATGGTCATCGCCCCCAAAAAGAAGAAGTAATCTCCCGGGCACGGCAGGCCTGATGATTATTGTGTAATTTTATCGAATGCGGAGTTCCAACATGCCAAAAATGAAAACCAAGAGCGGTGCTGCGAAGCGCTTCCTGAAGACCGCTTCCGGCTTCAAGCACAAGCACGCTTTCAAGAGCCACATCCTGACCAAAATGTCGACCAAGCGTAAGCGTCAACTGCGCGGTGCCAGCCTGCTGCACCCGTCTGACGTGGCAAAAGTCGAGCGCATGCTGCGCGTACGTTAATTCTGGTTTAGATAGAGGAAGTTACTCATGGCTCGTGTTAAGCGTGGCGTCATCGCTCGTAAGCGTCACAAGAAAATTCTGAAACTGGCTAAAGGCTACTACGGTGCACGCTCGCGCGTATTCCGCGTTGCCAAGCAGGCTGTCATCAAGGCAGGTCAATATGCCTACCGTGACCGTCGTCAGAAGAAGCGTCAGTTCCGCGCACTGTGGATCGCTCGTATCAACGCCGGTGCCCGCACCAACGGTCTGTCCTACAGCCGTCTGATTGCTGGCCTGAAAAAGGCTTCGATCGAAATCGACCGTAAGGTTCTGGCCGATCTGGCAGTGAACGAAAAAGCGGCGTTTGCTGCGATTGTCGAGAAAGCTAAAGCCGTTCTGGCTTAAGTACCCGCGACAATCACCCGGCGGCGCTAGCGCCGTCGGGCATTGAACGTCATCGATAGGGGAAGAGCCTTCAAAGCTCTTCCCCTATTTTCGTATCTGGAGTCTGTACATGGAAAACCTGGATGCGTTGGTCTCCCAAGCCCTAGAGGCCGTGGAGCGCGCTGAAGACATCAATACCCTGGAACAGATCCGGGTGAATTATCTCGGCAAGAAAGGCGAGCTGACCCAGGTGATGAAGACCCTGGGCAACCTGCCAGCCGAAGAGCGGCCGAAAGTCGGCGCGCTGATCAACGACGCCAAAGAGCGCGTCACCGTTGTGCTCAATGCCCGCAAGGCCGCCTTCGAAGAAGCCGAGCTCAGCGCTCGCCTGGCTGCCGAATGCATTGACGTCACCCTGCCAGGCCGCGGCCAGGCCACCGGTGGCCTGCACCCGATCACCCGTACACTCGAGCGCATCGAGCAGTTCTTCACCCACATCGGCTACGGCATCGCCGAAGGCCCAGAGGTGGAAGACGACTACCACAACTTCGAAGCGCTCAACATCCCTGGTCACCACCCGGCCCGGGCGATGCACGACACCTTCTACTTCAATGCCAACATGCTGCTGCGCACCCACACCTCGCCGGTGCAGGTGCGGACCATGGAGTCCACCCAGCCGCCAATCCGCATTGTCTGCCCGGGCCGCGTATACCGCTGCGACTCGGATATCACCCACTCGCCGATGTTCCACCAGGTCGAAGGCCTGCTGATCGATCGCGATATCAACTTCGCCGACCTCAAGGGCACCATCGAAGAGTTCCTGCGCGTGTTCTTCGAAAAAGAACTGGCGGTACGTTTCCGCCCATCGTTCTTCCCCTTCACCGAGCCGTCCGCCGAAGTCGACATCCAGTGCGTGATGTGTTCCGGCAAAGGCTGCCGCGTGTGCAAGCAGACCGGCTGGCTGGAAGTGATGGGCTGCGGCATGGTGCACCCGAACGTGCTGCGCATGTCCGGCATCGACCCTGAAGAGTTCCAGGGCTTCGCCTTCGGCATGGGCGCCGAGCGCCTGGCCATGCTGCGCTACGGCGTCAACGATTTGCGTCTGTTCTTCGATAACGACCTGCGGTTCCTTGCCCAATTCCGCTAGGCCCAATCGACGCACATTCTAGGAGAACAGCATGAAATTCAGTGAACAGTGGCTGCGCGGTTGGGTAAACCCGCAAGTCTCCCGTGACGAACTGGTCGCCCGCCTGTCCATGGCTGGCCTCGAAGTCGACAGCGTTACCCCCGCTGCCGGCCAGTTCAGCGGCATCGTCGTGGGCGAAATCCTCGCCACCGAACAACACCCGGACGCCGACAAGCTGCGCGTGTGCCAGGTAAGCAACGGCCAGGAAACCTTCCAGGTCGTGTGCGGCGCCCCTAACGCCCGCCCAGGCATCAAGATCCCGTTCGCCATGATCGGTGCCGAACTGCCAGGCGACTTCAAGATCAAGAAGGCCAAGCTGCGCGGCGTCGAGTCCTTCGGCATGCTGTGCTCGGCTGCCGAGCTGCAAATCAGCGAAGAGAACGACGGCCTGCTGGAACTGGCTGCCGACGCCCCGGTTGGCGAAGACATTCGCCAGTACCTGAGCCTGGACGACGCCAGCATCGAAATCGGCCTCACCCCCAACCGCGGCGACTGCCTGTCCATCGCAGGCCTGGCCCGCGATGTCAGCGCCCTGTACGACACCCCGGTCACCCGCCCGGTAGTGCCAGCCGTACCGGCTGCCCACGACGAAGTGCGCCCGGTCGAAGTCAGCGCCCCGGCTGCCTGCCCACGCTACCTGGGCCGCGTCATCCGCAACGTCGACCTGAGCAAGCCGACCCCGCTGTGGATGGTCGAACGCCTGCGCCGCAGCGACGTGCGCAGCATCGACGCCGCCGTCGACATCACCAACTACGTGATGCTCGAACTCGGCCAGCCGATGCACGCCTTCGACCTGGCAGAAATCAACGGCGGCATCCGCGTACGCATGGCTGAAGAGGGCGAGAAGCTCGTCCTGCTCGACGGCCAGGAAGTTGCCCTGCGCGCCGACACCCTGGTAATCGCCGACCACACCCGCGCCCTGGCCATTGCCGGCGTCATGGGTGGCGAGCACAGCGGTGTGAACACCGAAAAAACCCGCGACCTGTTCCTCGAAAGCGCCTTCTTCGAGCCGATCTCCGTCGCCGGTAAAGCCCGTTCCTACGGTCTGCACACCGACGCCTCGCACCGCTACGAGCGCGGCGTAGACTCGCAGCTGGCCCGCGAAGCCATGGAGCGCGCCACCCAGCTGCTGCTGGACATCGTTGGCGGCGAAGCCGGCCCGGTCGTCGAAGCCGTCAGCGAACAGCACCTGCCGCAAGTGGCCCCGGTCACCCTGCGCGCCGAACGCATCACCCAGATGCTCGGCATGGAAATGGACCCAGCCCAGGTCGAGCAGCTGCTCAACGCCTTGGAGCTGACCACCACCAAGAGCGGGGAAGGGCAGTGGACGGTGAACGTGCCGAGCCACCGCTTCGACATCAGCCTGGAAGTGGACCTGATCGAAGAGCTGGCCCGCCTGTACGGCTACAACAATCTGCCGGTTCGCTACCCGCAAGCCCGCCTGGCCCCCCAGGGCAAGCCGGAAACCCGCGGTGACCTGCCGACCCTGCGCCGCCTGCTGGTTGCCCGCGGCTACCAGGAAGCCATCACCTACAGCTTCATCGACCCGAAACTGTTCGAACTGTTCAGCCCGGGCGTAGAGCCGCTGCTGCTGGCCAACCCCATCTCCAGCGACATGGCCGCCATGCGCGCGTCCCTGTGGCCGGGCCTGGTCAAGGCACTGCAGCACAACCTGAACCGCCAGCAAGACCGCGTGCGCCTGTTCGAAAGCGGCCTGCGCTTCGTCGGCCAGCTCGGCGACCTGAAGCAGCAGCCGATGATCGCCGGCGTTGTTACCGGCAGCCGCCTGCCAGAAGGCTGGGCCAACGGCCGCGACGGCGTCGACTTCTTCGATGTGAAGGCCGACGTGGAAGCCTTGCTGGGCTACTCCGGCGCCCTGAGCGACTTCACCTTCAGCGCCGGCAAGCACCCAGCCCTGCACCCAGGCCAGACCGCCGCCATCGAGCGTGACGGCAAGCTGGTCGGCTACCTCGGCGCCATCCACCCAGAGCTGGCAAAAGCCCTGGACCTGGACCGCCCGGTGTTCCTGTTCGAGCTGGTGCTGGGTGACGTGGTCGAAGGCCGCCTGCCGAAATTCAGCGAGCTGTCCAAGTTCCCGGAAACCCGCCGCGACCTGGCTTTGATCGCAGGACGTGATGTAGCTTCTAGCTCGGTGCTTGAAGTAATTCGTGACAATGCAGGCGAATGGCTCACAGACCTCAGGCTGTTTGATGTCTACCAAGGTAAAGGCATTGATCCTGATAGAAAAAGCCTTGCCGTCGGCTTGACCTGGCAGCATCCATCGCGCACTCTTAACGACGATGAGGTGAACGCCGCACTGCAAAACATCCTCACCTCGCTCGAACAAAGGTTGAACACCACGTTAAGGAAATAACGGCATGGGTGCTCTGACGAAAGCTGAGATGGCCGAAAGGCTGTACGAGGAGCTGGGGCTTAACAAGCGTGAGGCCAAGGAGCTGGTCGAGCTGTTTTTTGAAGAAATTCGGCACGCACTTGAAGAGAACGAGCAGGTCAAGCTGTCCGGTTTCGGCAACTTCGACCTTCGCGACAAACGCCAGCGGCCGGGCCGCAACCCCAAGACAGGGGAAGAAATCCCGATCACTGCACGGCGCGTCGTCACCTTTCGTCCAGGGCAGAAGTTGAAGGCCCGGGTTGAGGCCTATGCTGGAACCAAGCCATAACGACGAACTGCCCCCCATACCGGGCAAAAGGTACTTCACCATTGGTGAGGTGAGTGAGCTTTGTGCGGTAAAACCGCACGTGCTGCGGTATTGGGAGCAGGAGTTCGATCAGCTCAATCCCGTGAAGCGGCGGGGGAACCGGCGGTACTATCAGCGGCAGGATGTGCTGATGATTCGCCAGATTCGTGCGCTGCTTTATGACCAGGGGTTCACTATTGGTGGGGCTCGGTTGAGGCTCTCCAGTGATGAGGCTAAGGATGAGTCTAGCCAGTACAAGCAGCTGATTCGGCAGATGATTGTCGAGTTGGAGGATGTGTTGGTGGTGTTGAAGAAGTGACCTGAGTTTTTGATGAGTGAAAATTTTTGAGAAAAAGCTTTCATTTATCAGGAGGTTAGGGTACATTCTTCAACGTTCTCGCTAGCATTGAGAACATGCTTCAAAGCCCAGTCGGGGCGTAGCGCAGCCCGGTAGCGCACTTGCATGGGGTGCAAGGGGTCGAGTGTTCGAATCACTCCGTCCCGACCATTATTGAAACGAAAAAGCCCAGTCGGAAACGACTGGGCTTTTTTGTATTCGGATTTTTATCCTAGAGCGCATGTTGAAACATATCTTAGCAAGCTGGAATAATGCTAGAATTAGCAAATTTCCCTCTTTTGCTTTGTACGGTTTTTAATATACGCATGCGCAGCCAGTCGAGCTCCCCTAAACCTAAGCTAGTAAGTCTTTTCTGCGGTGCAGGAGGCTTGGATCTCGGATTTTCTCAGGCAGGCTTCGATGTTTGTTTTGCTGCAGACTATGATAAAGCTGCTGTCGAAAGCTATAACAACAATCATCCAGGAAGGTTGGGACATGTTATAGATCTTTTAGATACCACTCCACAAGCGCTGTATGAGAAAGTCCGCTCCGTTTGCGGAGACGAATCGGTTTTAGCGGGCATAATTGGTGGCCCGCCCTGTCAGGGTTTTTCACGTGGTAATGTCGCACGTAGCCAGGATGACCCGCGAAATAAACTGGTGTTCAGATATGCTGAAATTGTCAATTTATTTTCTATTGAGTTTGGTATAAAATTTTTTGTCTTTGAGAATGTTCCTGAAATTAAAGCAAAAAAGAATAACGACCTGCTTGCTGAGCTTAGGCTTAAACTTTCTGAAAACTTCAATATCTTTGAGAAGGAACTTAATTCAAGGTGTTTTCAAGTTGCACAGTCGCGGCGTCGCTTGTTTATTGTCGGTGTCCATAAAAGTCTAGATCTTTCCCGGTTTGAATTCCCTGAGCCGTCATTGTTGCGCGAAAAAGTCGTTTCAGATGTGATACGTGGGCTTCCTGCTCCTGCGTATTATGCTAAAAGCATAATGCCATGTGATATACCGTATCATCCCAATCATTGGACTATGAGGCCTAAGTCAAAAAGATTTGTTACTGGCGTGATGCCCACTGGAGGGCGCTCCTTCATTAAGCTCGAGTGGGATAAGCCAAGTAGAACTGTAGCATACGGGAATAGAGAGATTCATGTGCATCCTGACGGAATGCGTCGAGTTAGTATATATGAGGCGTTAAGATTGCAAGGATTTCCTGAGTCCTATGTGCTTCTAGGGAATTTGAGTGAACAGGTTAGGCAAGTATCAAACGCTGTTCCTCCACCGGTAGCGGAAGAGATAGCAAAGTCAGTCATGGAACAGATAATGTAAAAGGTAAGCCTATGGATAGCCTGCAATCGAGTCTAGATGATACTCAGAATGAAGAAAAGCTGTTAGCGAAGCAGCTGCAGAAAGTTAACCCTTATGATGCTCCTATTTCTGCAGTCCTAAAAACAAATCAGCGAGTATTTGCTCGGATAACTGATGGGATATACAGGGAGCCCGCATCAGCGTTGCGTGAGCTTATAGCTAATGCCTATGATGCCGATGCTACAGAGGTTAGAATATATACAGATGCGCCACGCTTTTCTAAGATTGTCATTCGTGATAACGGGCATGGGTTGGATGGCGATACACTTGCGCATATTATCTGTAACATTGGGGGAAGCTTAAAGCGAACATCCTCCGGTAAATCTCATAATGTCACCTCGACGGTAGACAAATTTTTAAGTCCAGCTCTTCGTCCGTTGATTGGTAAGCTGGGAATTGGTCTTTTTTCCGTTTCGCAGCTAACACACCATATGGTCATTGTCTCCAAAGTTAAAGGGGACAATAAAAGACTAGTTTGTGATATTCTGCTTCGCCCTCAGGCAGAAGTTGTTGCAGATGTCGATGAAGATACTTATGTAACAGGCAAGGCTGAAATTACATACGTTCCAGCGGAGGATTTAGAATCTTCAGGGACCGAAATAACTCTGCTCAATGTTCGCCCATTCGTTCGTGAAAGCCTGCAGTCCAGAATTTTATGGGCTGGGGTCCAATATGGTCGCCAGATTGAAGCGGGTGAGATCGAGCAAAGTGATGAAGAAATAGAGTTAGACGATGAGCTGAAGGATATCCCTAGAGAACCGGATTTTCATATAGGTGAAATCGATCCTGGGGATGTTGGTAAGCTCATCACAATGGCCAAATTACCTTGGTCTGCTAATGACTCACCACTCTCAAAATTTAGGAAGCTTGTATCTGCGGTTTCTGGTTTAACAGCGGATGCTAAGCGCGGAAATGTCAAACTGAAGGAAAGTTTAGACTCCTATCTTCGGATGATATGGTCGATTAGCCTGTCGGTGCCGCTAGACTATATTGATAAGCATCCTTTTGCTATATCTGCCGCTGACAATGTAGATGTATATATGGTCAGCAATGGAGGGCGAGGAAGTGTCGCTGAGAAAGTTGATTTTTTAGGAGAAGAAACATTAAGCCAGGTTCTTGGTTTGCGCGCGGGGGATAAGCAATCTCACTTGCCTTTTTCTGTACTGATTGATGATATAGAGCTGCGGAGGCCGATTTCAATTGGTGCCTCAAGGCTAGACGCGGAGCGCCAACTAATGTTTGTCGGTAAAGCTTCTCCTGCGCTTAGTAGCGTGCCGGAAGCTTATCGTGGAGGTGAGTTATCGTTCGAATATTACATGCTTTGGTCGCCCAAAGTAGTACCACTTGAACACAATGGTAGCTTGATTCGAATAAACGGTGCAAACGGCACTTTGTTCGACTCCAGCTTTATGGAGTACCAGGTCTCTGAGCAAACGCGGCTTAGACAACTAACCGGCGAGGTTTTTGCGCTAAAAGGTTTGGATTCATCTTTAAATATTGATAGAGAATCTTTTAATATTTCTCACCCTCACTATCAATATTTAAAAAAGTGGTTGCATAATGCGCTGCGTCAATTTATGAGTAAGCACAAGTCTTTGAGTAAAGAAGGTGCGGATCAGAGAAGTGCGCAAAAATATGCAGAAGTGTTAACCGCAATAGATAGTATTAGTCTTTCATTTGACGCTGTTTCTCGTGTCAAATTTCTGGCGACCAATGAATCTGCTTCATTGTTGGATGGGGCGAATACAGTCTATATTCTCAAAGATAATGTCCTGGGAGTTCGAAAAAGTGCGAGTAAAGTGGAGCGATCTCGATATGAGCTCCACTCTAGAAAGCTTGCAGCTGTAGCTAGTATCTTGGAGTCCTATGGTCTCCTGTCTAGTTTGTCTCCCACTGAAGTGGAAAAGCTTGTGAAGGCCATTAGTGACATTTTTTTGCTTGAGGCTAAGAAATGACTGTCATGGATGATGATCTGGATGTGGACCTTGGATACGAAGATGTCGAGCATGCCAAGGTGGTTTTGAAGAAAAAGTTTTTGCCATGGCATAAGCCCAGAAAGCAATATATTCGTATAAATCAGTGGAATTACTTTGCGAGTAGTCTGGTTAAAGCGCTCGGTATTAATGAAGAGGGTAAGGCTAGATCGCTAGAGTATCTCAGCCTGCCTGGGGCGGACTTGCTCGATGTGCGCTCTCTTCATTCAGTCTGTTCGGAGATGGGTGTAAAAATTAAGTTCAAAGGGTTGAACTATATTCCTCCGGAAGATCGCGAGTCTATGACCGACCAGTTGATCTCTATAAATGAATTAAGAGGCCTCCAGTATATAGATGCTGCTTCAGATGTTTATCCTGATCATCTTGAGCAGCTTGCTAATAAAAAGTCAATTGCATATCAGCAAATAATAAGTCAGGCATCAACATATGATGTTATAAATATTGACCTTTGTGGTAGTTTTCTCGAGGCTCCTCCTCAGGATAGACAGCCGAATTATTATAAGGCATTGTTTGAGCTGCTCCGGTATCAGGCGGACCGTAGAACCGAAGATTGGTTGTTTTTTATCACTACACGCACCAATAAAGACATGGTTCACTTGGAGACGTTCAAGCGGTTTGTCGACGTAATGGAAGGTATTTTCGGTTCGGATAACGTTATTTATCAGAAGTTTGTTGATTTAGGGCTGGTTAATCAATCTGCTCTTGAAGGTAAGAAAATAGTAGTTGATAAAATCGACGGGTTGTCATATTCAAATTTGGTTAGCGCCGGGATTGGTAAGTGGGTGCTGAATGCATTAACGGATCATATGCCGGCCCATAACTCTAAGATGCTTAAGACATATGGGTATAATGTACATTCTAATTCAGATGTTCCCTGTGATATGGTGTCTTTCGGTTTTTGGTGTAAAAGACTTCCTGTTAAAGCAGTCGATACGTTTGGCCTTGCCGCTGGAGGCATTAATCAACAAGCTCGTGATGTTTCAGACGTCGTAAGGGTTTCGCGTGGTGTGATCTTGAGTTCTGTTTCAGCAATGGCGAACGTAGATGACATCTTGAATGATGCAGATGAATTTTCAAATGCGCTAAGGGCATCTTCCGAGCTTATGAGATCTGCGCGGTATGATGTTGAGGAATATGAGGCTTGGGCTCGAGCTGAACATGAAAAAACTAAGATACGTATAATTTCAGATAGCGCGTAAGCTTACGGTAAGCTGGGCTCCCGCCCCCCCCCATCAAGGTACGATATGGGATAGCCTTAGTTGGAACTTCTTTCTCGCTAGCGAACGAGTCCAGTTGGTGGCTTTGCAGCCACCATATGGGCATCGTCATGTTCGCACTATTTCCTTTCAATAAATCGCAGGGGCAGCGTTTTTTTCAGAGGGCGGAAGTGATTTTCAAATTTCCACTAACACATATTTCTTCTTGAGTCGTTAAATACCTAACGCGTTTTCATAGGCTAGCGTGGCGATCGGTTTAGTTGTAATTGTTGATGGATTCAACTCAACCGAACTCGCTCGGCAACGGAAGTAATGCGTAGTCTGTTCGACACTGCAGTAGATATAGCAGCCCTTCATCCCACGTGTCATCAAGATCCGGTAGGTATTCTTGATGATCAGGTCCACCAGCGCGCGTGTTTCTTCCGGTTCCATTTTCATGCAAGTTTTGTAACCGCGAATTGACCGGTCCTGCTTGTCTCGCATCTTTGGTGCGGTTAACACTTGGTGCGTCTGACGGCATAGGACAAGAGTGCGTGATAGGTAAACACGCCGTTGTGAGCCGGTTGTGCGGCCTTGTGCGGCTTGATTTTGCGTAGGAAAAAGCTGAGAGTGGCGACGAAAATCACCGCAAGGATGCTTAGCCAGTGCCCCAGCTTTCCCTCCTGAAAAGCCCCGCCGCCGTACAGGCTGCAATGGATGAGTTTTCGCATCTGGGTCGGGTGGCGTTCCTCAAACGCTATGGTTTCGGTAAGTCCAGAGACTACATGGTTCGCAACCCTCGAAGCGGGGAGCCATGCGACTCGAAGGCGATCGTGGGTGTTGCCTTTGGTAAGCAGTTTCCTAATCAAGGCGTGCTTAGGGCCGAGGATTTCTCTGGCGGTGAAATGACCGTGGTTCCGCTGCTCCAGGCTTTGGGTTTTGACGTTATACGGATTGGGGAGGATTGGACGGAAAATGAGGTCCAGGCCACGGTCGCTGACTATTTCGAAATGCTCCGTTTAGAAGCTGATGGCTTGGCGTTCAACAAGTCCGGGCACAACGAACTCTTGCGCAAGCAGTTGAGAGGCCGAAGCAAAGCGTCCGTAGAGCTTAAGCACCAGAACATCAGTGCTGTACTCGCAGGCATGGGCTTGCCTTTTATCCAAGGCTACAAACCGCGCGGCAACAGCCAATTATTATTGCGGAAGGCTGTTCAAGATTACGTGCGTCGACATTCGGCAGATGTGGGCAAGATTGTCGATGGGTTGGAGGAGGTCAAGACTCCGGCACAGAGGTCTTACTCGGCAGTGCTGGTCGAAGCTCCGGTTATGGAAGAGCGGCGCAAGCTGGTTGCACCGACACGTAATCGACAACGTCTACCGCGCAAGCTTGACTACGCCGCTCGGGACGAAGCGAATCGAAAACTTGGACGATTGGGCGAGGATTGGGTGATTGGTTATGAGCAGCATCGCCTGACTGAGATGGGGCATCCTGAGTTGTTCCAAAAGCTGGAGTGGATCTCGGACACGCAAGGTGATGGTGCTGGCTACGACATCCTATCGTTTGAGAGCGATGTTCACCATCGCTATATCGAGGTAAAGGCGACGAATGGAGGGATCTCATCTCCATTTATTGTGAGTCATAATGAATTGGAGTTCTCTGCAGAAGCAGGGAATCAGTTTTACCTTTATCGAGTTTTCCAGCTTGGCGGCGAGCCGAAGCTTTTTATCTTGCAAGGCGATCTATCGAGTCAGCTTTACCTAAAACCATTGGATTTTAGGGCAAGCTTCCGTGAGTATTTTCAATAATGTCCCCATTCTGACTCTCGGCTCTGAATTCTAAGGGGGAATATTGCAGGCTTATGGAAAAGATTTCAGAGTTGTTGTTCCTTAGGGTGTGGCCATTGATTTGCGCCACTGCCTCAGATGTTCGAACACTTTTAAGTTCGAACAAAACATTTATGTGTCGAATGAAAACCAGGGCTGACATCTGCCCTCGTGCTTGGCTTTTTGGGCTATTTGCCGCTGCACTACTTGGTCTACTGGGTCTGCCGTCACTGCGGTTAGCTGGAGTCAGACCGAGCCTGGAGATGGCGGTAGTGATGACCACGATTAATTGGATTTTAATCGTAATTTATGGCGCATGCTTCGGGATCGGAGCTGCTATGTTCAGGACGCGACAGCATGTGATGGTGAGCATAAACACCTTTTTCTATCTCTCGATTTGGATCGTGATATTGAAGGTGTTTGAGATCCCTGCCCTCGGCGCGCGCTTCGGTGCCTTGGCGCAAAACTGCGCGTCGCTGGATTACAGTAGTGCTGTCACGGAGGCCATTCAGAAGAGCCACCTGACACGCGTATCAGATGCGGTGGTAGGTGTAGGGTATCTCTTCTTCACGCTTCATATGGTCCGGGTTATAAAAGAGTTGCATGATTTCGGATGGATGCGGGCTGTAGCGAATACGCTCTTAGCGATGGCTCTTCTAAGCGCAGTCGTCTCCTTGGTACAAGGGCCGATCATAGCGCAGCTAGTTTGTAGCTACTCCGGAAAATACTAGCAATGTCAATGCGTATTTGATTTTTGGTGGTAGGTGCGTTTTGAGCGCCTCTAAAAAACGATGTCTGCTGTAGTGACTATTTACGGAGTTACGCTGGGGTATTGGGTGCTGGGGGCCGCTTTGCGGCCCTTTCGCAATACAAGCCTGCTACCAGAGGGCTTTTTTAGGCCTATAACCGCGCGTGCTTCAATGATTTTTCATCATGCCTAGCTCGGCATCATCCATCAGCGCCTTAGCCAATGCGCAGAGGTAATGCGAAGCCCAGATCAGCTGGGGTTTGTCTTCCATCAAGCCGTCCAGAGTCATATCCCGTGCATAGCCCATCAGCTCCGAGGCCTGTTCGCGGGCGCTCTGGCAGGGGATGCCTGCTTCGATGCGGAACAGCGGATGGGTCTGGTTTTCACCTTGGTAGAAGGTGGTTTTGCCGACGGTGAATTTGGTTTCTTCTGTAGACATTGTTCAGTCTCCCCGAAATCTCTAGTGCCTGGTCTGGCCTCATCGCCGGCAAGCCAGCTCCCACAAATACTGCATAGGCCTCGAGATCTGTGGCGCAGCTTAGATCCATGTGGGGCCTTGTTTGCTGGCGATAGGGGCAGCCCAGGCGACACATAAATGAAGCCTTAGTGCAAAGTCCTAGGCTCAGTGGGCATCTGTACTTGGACCAGCGCAGATTCAAGCAAAGCTCGCAGCGTCTCCAGTTCATGCATTGAGGTCATCATCAAAATCGACGCAGGCGATTTGGGCTGCAGCAGCATTGCCTGATGCACAACGGTCGCCGCGCATAGCGCGTAGTCCGTGGCTTGGATCAGGGTGTCTTCAAGGCAGAGAGTCTTGTGTGGAGGATCTGGAACGATCTTGAGCATGGTGAAGCTCCAACGTAGAAGGAGGAACTACCACGGCCATGCCGTCAAGCAATGGGGTGGTAGCTGTACGCGGGTTGACGGACCGAGACGTTGGCACTCGGCGCACCACAGGGTGCCCGCACGTACAGCCACCATAAAAGTGTGCACATGAGGACAGCGTCATCGGTCCGTCAAAACCGGTCGCTGAATTGGCAGCGACGAGCCGAGACTAAAATCCACGTTGGTCATGTGCAACGAAAAACAGGCGCACGGAGTATCTTTGGGAAATGGCCTACAAGGAAGGGGTTAATTCTGACTTTTTTTGCCCATTCACCTTCACTGCCTGCAACATCGGCTGCTCTGTTAACGGTTTGTGGCTCTCAAAAAGCTTTCCACTCACGAATCCCTGTATCCAGTTATGTCGCGATACCAACCAACGCTCCAGCATGGACTTTCGCCACTCAAGCCTTGAAACTGACCCGCTCGCATCTGGACCAAGGCAGGTCACGGGCCAGCCCCTGACAACGGACGCCAAGTCACAGCCCATGGAATGCACCGAAGATGACTATCGAAGCTTTTGCCCCTTTCCAGCGCTTCGCCGCTGACCTGTTGAAGTATCTACCGGCTGACCAGCCAGATGGCTCCCACGACCTGTCCCACATCCATCGCGTATGGGTCAACGCACAACGGATACAGCGCGTAGAAGGCGGCGACCTGGAAGTGCTGCTTGCAGCGACTGTGCTGCATGATTGTGTCGCAGTAGAAAAGAACTCGCCCTTGCGTGGGCAGGCGTCAACGCTGTCCGCACAAAGAGCGGCGTCAATCCTGGCTGATATGGGCTGGCCCTTGCAGCGCATCGAACAGGTGGCGCATGCAGTCAAAACCCACAGCTACTCGGCTGGCTTCGAACCACTCACCCTTGAGGCCAGGATTCTTCAGGACAGCGATCGCCTGGACGCCATAGGTGCAGTGGGTATCGCCCGGTGTTTTTACGTTTCCGGGCGAATGGGGTCGGCGCTGTACGATTTCGAGAACCCCGCGGCGTGGGGGAGGGAGTATCAGGACAAGGCGTATGCGGTCGAGCACTTTCATACCAAGCTGCTCAAGCTTGCGTCAGGGTTTAAAACTGCTGAAGGGGCTCGGCTGGCTGCTGAGCGCCATGCTCGGCTTGAAGTGTTTCTTGCGGATTTCATGGATGAGGTCGGGGCTGGCGGGGTAGGGATGCAGTGACGGGGTTTGGGGCGATTGGCAGGTTGTTTTGGGCGTTGGCCAGTTGTCCTGGAACTTCATATGGCTGATCGATTTGGTTGGTGCCTTTGGGCAAGGTGCCAGGCCTTGGGTTTTGGAGTCGGGTAGCTGTGGTCTCATGGCCCTGAGTATTGCGTTTGGGCGGGGAAGAATCTGGTGTGGGCATGGCACCGGCTGCGCCGGTGTTCGCGGCTGAAGCCGCTCCTACAGGGGGACCTGCTAATTCTGGGAGATGTGGGCAGTTTTGAGGGCGGATTTGTTCGTGGAGACCTTTTGTGTGCGGTTCTGCTTATTGATGAGTGGCTTGCAGCTTTTTTAGCGGGTTTACCGTGGATGGCACGGGCTGCGCCCGTGTTCGCGGGCGCGCCCGCTCCCACAGGGGGGCGCGCAGGGTTTGAGCGCTGTGTTGGGGCATTCAGATAATCCAGCTTTGGCGGAACGGGAGTGCCGAGTGGGGCGGGCTCTTGGGCAGTGAATAGCCGGGCTGAGATGCGGGAAGAGATGCTGCACAGCCCGGATCGTGCCTGTCTCAGAGAGGTGGCGCTATGTAGACAACCCGGTTTCGTCCATTCTGTTTGGCGTCATAAAGCCCTTTGTCAGCGCGTTCCAGCGCGTCATCCAGCGTTTCTCCCTTGGCAAACAGGGTGCACCCGATGCTCAGGGTTACGTTCAACTGGCCACAGGGCAACTGCATCGGGCTGGCACCCACCTGTTCGCGAATCCGCTCAGCAATCCGGGTCAGCTCTTCGCTGTCCTTCACCTGCAAAATTGCAACAAACTCCTCACCCCCATGCCGCACCACCAGGTCATCGGGGCGCAGTGCCGCGCGCAGGCGACGGGCCGTTTCGCAAAGCACCTTGTCACCGCCGCCATGGCCGTACTTGTCGTTGATGGACTTGAAGTGGTCCAGGTCGGCATAAACCGCACCCAGTTGTAAGCCGTTCACCTCGGCCAATCGCCGTTCATGCGCTTCAAACGCCGACAACGCGCCGCGGTTCCACAGTTGTGTCAAAGGGTCGAGCAGGGCTTTGCGCTGCTCGCGATCCATTTCAAGCCGCAGATCGCGGTTCACCTGGGCCAAGGTACGCAGCTGCAGATACCCCTCGGCGAGCGTGGCCAGGTCCCTGAAGTTTGCTTGCTGAGCCTCGCTGAGCACACGCGGGCGGGGGTCGAACATGCACAGCGTGCCGATGGCTTTACCGTTGCCAGCACGCAAGGGGTGGCCGGCGTAAAAGCGGATGTAGGGCGCGTTCAGCACGAGCGGGTTGTCGACGAATCGTTCGTCGCACAGGGCGTCGGGCACCGTCAGGGTATCCTCGCCGAGAATGGCGTAGCCGCAGAACGAAACACTGCGCGTCGTCTCGCTTGCCTCAAGGCCTATGCGGGCCTTGAACCACTGTCGGTCCTGGTCGATCAGGCTGATAAGCACAGTGTCCACATGGGCCAGGTCCTGGGTGAGCCGCACCAGGGTATCCAGGTAATGCTCGGCTGGCGTGTCGACCAGGTTCATGTCGTCGAGCGTGCGCTGGCGCAGCGCTTCGTCAGCGGGCAAGGGGCAAGCTGGCATCGTGGGTCCTCCATTCCTTGGTTGGCTTCGGTACCGGGCTGTCTTTGGACCGTCTAAACAAGCACAGCATAGGCCATGGCGTGATGCACGGTCGGCCGACAATTTCTTGCCGGGAGTGTGATTTCTTTCGCTCGATCTTCGTCAAGAATGCTACCCCTTAGCCGTCGTCTGGGGACTGATACAGGGCCTTCCATGCAAACGCTGTTGAACGAGATTCTCGAAGAAGTACGTCCCTTGATCGGCAAGGGCAAAGTGGCTGACTACATTCCCGCGCTGGCCGATGTGCCGGCGAACCAGCTGGGCATCGCGGTCTATGGCAACGATGGCAGCTATTACTGTGCAGGCGACGCGCTGGTGCCGTTCTCGGTGCAGAGTATTTCCAAGGTGTTCAGCCTGGTGCAGGCGATTGGGCACTCCGGGGAAGCCATTTGGCAGCGGCTTGGCCATGAGCCTTCCGGCCAGCCGTTCAACTCGCTGGTACAGCTGGAGTTCGAACGCGGTCGGCCGCGCAACCCATTTATCAATGCGGGTGCGTTGGTGATCTGCGATATCAACCAGTCGCGCTTCGCTGCACCCACGTTGTCGATGCGCGATTTCGTGCGGCGGCTATCGGGCAATCCCCATATCGCGATCGATGCCCGCGTTGCCGACTCGGAGTATCAGTTCCGTGCGCGCAACGCGGCCATGGCTTACCTGATGCAGTCGTTCGGCAACTTCCATAACGAGGTGGAGACGGTGCTGCGCAGCTATTTCAGTTACTGCGCGCTGCAAATGAACTGCCTTGATCTGGCTCGGGCGTTCTGTTTCCTGGCTAACGATGGGTTCTGCAAGCACAGTGGTGAGCAGATTCTGACCCGGCGCCAGACCCAGCAGGTGAACTCGATCATGGCCACCAGCGGGTTGTATGACGAAGCAGGGAATTTCGCCTATCGGGTGGGGTTGCCGGGCAAGAGTGGCGTGGGGGGCGGGATTGTGGCGATCGTGCCGGGGCAATTCACCGTGTGCGTGTGGTCGCCGGAGTTGAATGCGGCGGGTAACTCCCTGGCCGGGATGGCGGCGCTCGAACTGCTCAGTTCGCGGATCGGCTGGTCGGTGTTCTGATCGGCGGGCCCGGTGGCTGAGGTGGGCCCGGTCGATACCTCAGCTCGTCGGGTCCTGCCCCAGTACCTTGGCCAGGGCCACGCGGGCATCTTCAAGCTGTACCAGTGAAGCATGCCGCGCGCCCAGCGCATCACCGTTCTGGATAGCGGTCAGAATCGCCTTGTGCCGGGGCAGGGCGAGTTCGTCGAAATTCGCCCGCTGGTTGGAGTAGCGCACCGACTCGCGCAGCGCCATCGACAGCATGTTGCACAGGTAGGCCAGCAGGTCGTTGTGGGTGGCGTCGGCGATACGGGCGTGGAAGTCCAGGTCCGGCTGCAGGCGCTCTTCATGGTTGCGGGCGGCTTCCATGCGCTGGTAGGCCTCGGCGATCGAATCGACGTCGTCGGCGCTGGCGTTGGTGGCGGCCAGTGCGGCGGCGGCGGGTTCGATGACCCAGCGTACGCTGCTCAGCATGTTGAAGAATTCCTGCTGTGGCGTGGCCTGCATCAGCCAGTGCAGTACGTCCGGGTCGAGCATGTGCCAGTCATGGCGCGGCCGAACCAGGGTACCCACCCGCGGGCGGGCCTCGATCAGGCCCTTGGCGGTAAGGGCGCGCATCGCCTCGCGGAACACCGGCCGGCTGATCGCGTAGGCTTCGCACAGGCTGGCCTCGGAAGGCAGCTTCTGCCCGGGTGCGAGTTGGCCGGATACGATCTGTACGCCAAGGTCCTGGACCAGGGTGGCGTGCATGCTCTTGCGCGTGGTGGGTTGGCGGTAGTTCATGTGGGGCGGGGCGGATCCTTCTGGCGGGGGCAGCATCATAGCATTAGCGCGTCGACGCGGTGCATGGCACCGGCTGCGCCGGTGTTCGCGGCCACGGCCGCTCCCACAGGTACCGCGTGAGCCTGAAGCCTGCGCCGTCCCTGTGGGAGCGGGTTCACCCGCGAAGCAGGCGATGCGGTGGATGGCACCGGCTGCGCCGGTGTTCGCGGCTGAAGCCGCTCCTACAGGTACAGCGTGAGCCTGAAGCCTGCGCCGTCCCTGTGGGAGCGGGCGCGCCCGCGAAGCAGGCGACGCGGTGGATGGCACCGGCTACGCCGGTGTTCGCGGCCACGGCCGCTCCCACAGGTACCGCGTGAGCCTGAAGCCTGCGCCGTCCCTGTGGGAGCGGGTTCACCCGCGAAGCAGGCGACGCGGTGGATGGCACCGGCTACGCCGGTGTTCGCGGCTGAAGCCGCTCCTACAGGTACAGCGCGAGCCCGAAGCCTGCGCCGGACCTGTGGGAGCGGGCGCGCCCGCGAAGCAGGCGACGCGGAGGATGGCACCGGCTTTGCTGGCGATGGGCTGCGCAGCAGCCCCAATGACGCTAAACGACAGGCTTCAGGCCTTAGTGCGAGTGCTTGGGCACCGCCGCCCCGCGGCATCCGACCAGGAAGTCGAAGTCGCAACCCTCATCGGCCTGCATGACGTGGTCCAGGTACAGCTTGGCGTAACCACCGCTGATCAACTGTGGCGGGGCTTGCAGGTCGGCCAGGCGGCCGGCCAGTTCCTCGTCGGAAATGTCCAGGTGCAGCCGGCCTTCCTTGCAATCCAGCTCGATCCAGTCGCCTTCGCGCACGGCAGCCAACGGACCGCCAGCTGCCGCTTCCGGCGCCACGTGCAGCACCACGGTGCCGTAGGCGGTGCCGCTCATGCGGGCATCGGAAATACGCACCATGTCGGTCACGCCCTGGGCCAGCAGCTTGGCCGGCAGGCCCATGTTGCCGACCTCGGCCATGCCCGGGTAGCCCTTGGGCCCGCAGTGCTTCATCACCAGCACGGAACTGGCATCCACGTCCAGCTCGGGGTCGTTGATGCGTGCCTTGTAGTCGTCGAAGTTCTCGAACACCACGGCGCGGCCACGATGCTGCATCAGCGCCGGGGTGGCGGCCGAGGGCTTGAGCACGGCGCCCTTGGGCGCCAGGTTGCCGCGCAGGATGCAGATGCCGCCATCGGCCACCAGCGGCTTGTCGATCGGGCGGATCACCTCTTCGTCATACAGCGGTGCGGCCTGGCAGTTGTCCCACAGGCTCTTGCCGTTGGCCGTCAGCGCGGCAGGGTTGGGCAGCAGGCCGTGTTCGCCCAGGCGGCGGATGACCGCAGGCAGGCCGCCGGCGTAGTAGAACTCTTCCATCAGGAAACGGCCCGAAGGCTGCAGGTCGACCAGGGTTGGCGTACCGCGGCCGATGCGGGTCCAGTCTTCCAGTTGCAGGTCCACGCCGATACGCCCGGCGATGGCCTTCAGGTGAATCACCGCGTTGGTCGAGCCACCGATGGCGGCGTTGACGCGGATGGCGTTCTCGAAGGCTTCGCGGGTGAGGATTTTCGACAGGCGCAGGTCTTCGCGCACCATGTCGACAATGCGCATGCCCGACAGGTGGGCCAGCACGTAACGGCGTGCATCCACCGCCGGAATGGCGGCGTTGTGCGG
This sequence comes from Pseudomonas sp. S1(2024), assembly GCF_046557535.1. NCBI lineage: Bacteria > Pseudomonadati > Pseudomonadota > Gammaproteobacteria > Pseudomonadales > Pseudomonadaceae > Pseudomonas > Pseudomonas sp. S1(2024). The sequence continues at coordinate 11,439 of NZ_JBKGFP010000107.1, read as the reverse complement.
CAGCGAGGTGCCCAGCGCTTCGGCCATGCAGGCCATGGTCGAGGCGGTGCCCATGGTGTTGCAGGTACCTGCCGAGCGCGACATGCCGGCCTCGGCCGAGAGGAACTCGTTGAGGTCGATCTGGCCGGCCTTGTAGGCCTCGTGCATCTGCCAGACGATGGTGCCGGCGCCAATGTCCTTGCCTTTGTGCTTGCCGTTCAGCATCGGCCCACCGGTAACCACGATCGCCGGCACATCACAGCTCGCCGCGCCCATCAGCAGCGCCGGGGTGGTCTTGTCGCAGCCGGTCAGCAGCACCACGGCGTCCACCGGGTTGCCGCGGATCGCTTCCTCCACATCCATGCTCGCCAGGTTGCGGGTGAGCATGGCGGTGGGGCGCAGGTTGGACTCGCCGCTGGAGAACACCGGGAACTCCACCGGGAAGCCGCCAGCCTCCAGCACGCCCTTTTTGACGTGTTCGGCAATCTTGCGGAAGTGCGCGTTGCACGGGGTCAGTTCCGACCAGGTGTTGCAAATGCCGATGATCGGCTTGCCCTGGAATTCGTGGTCCGGAATACCCTGGTTCTTCATCCAGCTGCGGTACATGAAACCGTTCTTGTCGGCGGTGCCGAACCATTGGGCGGAGCGCAGTGGGCGTTTGTTATCAGACATGGGAACACCTAATTAGTATTACTATTTGTCGTTGTGCGATCGACTGTACTGATAAAAATGGTCTCTGTGAAGGCTTGTTGGCTCAATTAGTAATACTATAAGATCATTCACCCAGGTCAGAGGTCTGCCAAAAAGTCCCCGGCCAGGTGCTGTACCCATTACAAGAACAATTGGAGACATCGCCATGATTCAGGAGCAGCGGTTAGTCCGCCTGATCACACTGAAACTCATCCCTTTTCTGGTACTGCTTTACCTGGTGGCCTATGTCGACCGTTCCGCGGTGGGCTTCGCCAAGCTGCACATGGGCGCCGACATCGGCCTGGGTGACGCGGCCTACGGCCTTGGTGCCGGGCTCTTCTTCATTGGTTACTTCCTGTTCGAGGTGCCGAGCAACCTGTTGCTCGACCGCTTTGGCGCGCGCCGCTGGTTCGCCCGCATCCTGGTCACCTGGGGCGCGATCACCGTCGGCATGGCCTTCGTTACCGGGCCCAACGGTTTCTACGTGATGCGCTTTCTGCTGGGGGCGGCCGAGGCGGGCTTCTTTCCGGGCGTGCTGTACTACATCACCCAGTGGTACCCGGTGCGCCATCGCGGCAAGATCCTCGGCTTCTTCATCCTCTCCCAGCCGCTGGCAATGCTGATCACCGGGCCGCTCTCGGGCGCGCTGCTGGGGCTCGATGGCATCTACGGCCTGCATGGCTGGCAATGGCTGTTCATCTGCATCGGTACCCCCGCGGTGCTGCTGGCCTGGCCGACCCTGCGCCTGCTGCCAGACAGCCCGGCCAAGGTGCGCTGGCTCAGCGACGAACAGCGCAGCTGGCTGCAGGAACAACTGGCCAACGACCTGCGCGAGTTCGGCCAGACCCGCCATGGCAATCCGTTGCATGCCCTGAAGGACAGCCGGGTGCTGTTGCTGGCGCTGTTCTACCTGCCGGTGACCCTGAGCATTTACGGCCTGGGTCTTTGGCTGCCCACGCTGATCCACCAGTTTGGCGGCAGTGACCTGGTCACCGGTTTCGTTTCGGCCGTGCCTTACCTGTTCGGCATCATCGGCCTGCTGATCGTGCCGCGCAGCTCCGACCGCCTGAACGACCGCTATGGCCACCTCGGCCTGCTGTATGCCCTGGGTGCGATCGGCCTGTTCTTCAGTGCCTGGCTTAGCGTGCCGGTCATGCAGCTGGCAGCGCTGTGCCTGGTGGCATTCGCGTTGTTCTCCTGCACCGCCATCTTCTGGACCTTGCCGGGCCGGTTCTTCTCCGGGGCCAGCGCTGCAGCCGGCATCGCCTTGATCAACTCGATCGGCAACCTCGGCGGCTACCTGGGCCCGTTCGGTATCGGCGCGCTCAAGGAGCACACCGGGCAACTTTCGTCGGGGCTGTATTTCCTGGCCGTGGTGATGCTGTTCGGGCTGTTGCTCACCGGGGTTGTCTACAACCGCCTGGAGCGCCGCCAGCGCCTGGCTTCCTCGCGGGCAGCCGAAGCCTCCCGCTAATTTTCGCAACCGAGAAGCGAGCACAAATATGCGATTGATCCAATTTGAAACCGCCACCGGCGAGCGCTGCGTGGGCGTGGTGGAAGGCGATTACGCCCTGCAGGTGCAGGGCGCTGGCAGCACCCGCCAGCTGGCCCTGCAAGCCATTGCCGCCGGCCGTGACCTGGCCGCTGAAGTGCAGGCTGCCGGCCTGGGCGAGCGCCACGACTACCTGGCCCTGCTGGCCGAAGGCCGCGTGTTGCCACCACTGGACCACTCGGACCCGGCGCACTGCCTGGTCACCGGCACCGGGCTGACCCACCTGGGCAGCGCCGCAACCCGCGACAAGATGCATCAGCAGCAGGCCGAAGGCGCGGTGACCGACAGCATGCGCATGTTCCAGTGGGGCCTCGATGGCGGTCGGCCGCCGGCAGGCGAGGAGGGCGCGCAGCCGGAGTGGTTCTACAAGGGCGACGGTGGCATCGTCGTGCGCCCTGGCGCCGACCTGCCGCTGCCGGCGTTCGCCGAGGATGCCGGCGAGGAGCCAGAGCTGGTCGGGCTGTACCTGATCGGTGCCGACGGCACGCCTTACCGCCTTGGCTATGCGTTGGGCAACGAGTTTTCCGACCATGTGATGGAGCGGCGCAACTACCTGTACCTGGCCCATTCCAAACTGCGCGCCTGCAGCTTCGGCCCAGAGCTGCGCCTGGGGGCGCTGCCGGCCCACCTGGAAGGCACCAGCCGCATCCTGCGCGACGGGCAGGAACTGTGGCGCAAGCCGTTCCTCTCGGGCGAGCAGAACATGTGCCACAGCTTCGAGAACCTAGAGTTCCACCACTTCAAGTACACCCAGTTCCTGCGCCCCGGTGATATCCACGTGCATTACTTCGGCACTGCCACGCTGTCGTTCGCCGACGGCATCCAGGCGCGCCCGGGCGACACCTTCGAAGTCAGCCTCGACGCCTTCGGCCAGCCGCTGCGCAACGGCATTGCCGCCGCGCCCGGGCAGGTTCGCCCCGGGGTGGTCAGAAGCCTTTGAGCCCGCTGCCAGCCAGTTGCTGAATCGGGGCCGCTCTGCGCCCCTTCGCGGGCTCGCCCGCTCCCACAGTTACCCTGTAGGAGCTGGCTTGCCTGCGATGGGCTGCGCAGCAGCCCCCTTACCGCCACGAGCATCTGAACCGTCTTTCTCAATTACAGGAGCCAACCATGTCTGGAAGCAATTTCATTGGCGGCCAGCGCAGCGCCACCGGCAGCGTGCGCCTGCAAAGCCTCGACGCGCGCACCGGCGAAGCCCTTCCGCAGGCCTTTGCCCAAGCCACCCCGGAGGAAGTGGACGCCGCCGCCCAGGCAGCCGAAGCGGCCTTCGCCGAATACAACGCCCTGGCCCCGCAGCGCCGTGCGCAGTTCCTTGATGCCATTGCCGACCAGCTGGATGCGCTGGACGACACCTTTGTCGCCACCGTGTGCCGCGAAACCGCACTGCCGGCCGGGCGTATCCAGGGCGAACGCGTGCGCACCAGCAACCAGATGCGCCTGTTCGCCTCGGTGCTTCGTCGTGGCGACTACCTGGGTGCGCGCATCGACCGCGCCCAACCCCAGCGTCAGCCGCTGCCGCGCCCTGACCTGCGCCAGTACCGCACCGGCGTCGGCCCGGTAGCCGTGTTCGGCGCCAGCAACTTCCCGCTGGCCTTCTCCACTGCTGGGGGGGATACCGCCGCAGCGTTGGCCGCTGGTTGCCCGGTGGTGGTGAAGGCGCACAGCGGCCACATGGCCACTGCCGAACGGGTCGCCGAGGCCATCGAGCGGGCGGTAGTAGCCACCGGCATGCCCGCGGGCGTGTTCAACATGATCTACGGTGCCGGTGTCGGCGAAGCGCTGGTGCGCCACCCGGCGATCCAGGCCGTGGGCTTCACCGGTTCGCTCAAGGGCGGCCGTGCGCTGTGCGAGCTGGCTGCAGCGCGCCCGCAGCCGATTCCGGTGTTCGCCGAAATGAGCAGCATCAACCCGGTGCTGGTCTTGCCTGCGGCCTTGCAGGCCAGGGGCGAGCAGGTAGCCAGGGAGCTGGCCGGTTCGGTGGTGCTGGGCTGCGGGCAGTTCTGCACCAACCCCGGGCTGGTCATCGGTATTGCCGGCGAGGCGTTCAGCAACTTCCTGGCGGCCCTTGGTGCGCAGCTGGCCGACCAGCCCGGGCAGACCATGCTCAATGTCGGTACATTGCGCAGCTATGCCCAGGGCGTGCAACGCCTGCACCAGCACCCGGGCGTGCGTCATCTGGCCGGCGCCGACCAGGCTGGCGACCAGGCGCAGGCGCAGCTGTTCCAGGCGGATGTGAGCCTGCTGCTTGACGGTGATGCGTTGCTTCAGGAGGAGGTGTTCGGGCCGGCCACGGTGGCCGTGGCGGTGGCCGACGAAGCCGAACTGCGCCGCGCGCTGCAAGCCTTGCACGGGCAGCTGACGGCAACGCTGATTGCCGAGCCACAAGACCTGCAGCGCTTCGCCGCGCTGGTGCCGCTGCTGCAGCGCAAGGCCGGGCGCCTGCTGGTCAATGGTTACCCGACCGGTGTCGAAGTGTGCGATGCCATGGTGCATGGCGGGCCATACCCGGCCACGTCCGATGCCCGTGGGACCTCGGTCGGCACCTTGGCCATCGACCGCTTCCTGCGGCCGGTGTGCTACCAGGACTACCCGGATGCGCTGCTGCCCGACGCCCTGAAAAACGCCAACCCGCTGGGCCTGCAACGCCTGGTCGACGGCCAGCACAGCCGCGAGGCGCTGGCCTGACGCCAAGGGCTTTGGCGTGGTACCGCTGGACCCCGCCCGGGTAGGCCCGGGCGGGGTGTCAGATATGCGGCCAGAACGCCAGCAGCAGACCACCAGCGATAAGCAGGGCGCCACTGTAGCGGCGCCAGGCCGCGCCCAACCGCAACACTTTCTCCGCCAGAACCAGCATCGCCAGCGCGGCCATGCCCCACAGGCTCATGGCGCCAACCACCAGCAGCACCAGCATCAGCGCCCAGCAGCAACCGATGCAGTACAGGCCATGCTGCAACCCCAGCCTCCAGGCGCCGCCAAGGCCCGGGCGTACATGGTGCTGAAGAAAGAACAGCGGGCTCTGGCAATGCTCCAGGCAAGCGGCCTTGCCCTGGCTCATCTGGTAGCCACCGGCCAGCAGAAGCAGTAGCGCACCCATGAGCGGTGGCAGGCGCAGGGTCATGGGATCGAGCCAGCCAAGCCATTCGCCAAGGGCCTGCAGCAGGGTCATCAGCAGGGCGAAGCCACACCAGAGCAGCGCATAGGCCGCGCAGAACAGCAGCAGCTTGAATGGGCCGGCGCTGTCGCGCACCAGGCAGCGTCGGTAAAGCAGGAACACCGGCAGGGCGGCCGGCAGCATCATCGCCTGCATCATCGCCAACCACATCAGCAGGGTCAGCGCGCCCTGGCGCGACCACCAGGCGGTGGGTGGCATCTGCATCTCGCCCATCGCCGCCATGGTCGTTGCCTGCTCGACGTGCCACCACCAACCCAGCGCGCTGATCATCAGCACCAGCGCGCCGGTCAGCAGCGCGCCCGGGGCTGGCCAGCGACTAGCTGCGGATGATGCCATTTGGCCCCATATACAGGTCGTAGAGCATGGCGTTGCGCCCGGCATAGTCCAGCTTCACCGCCCCGGAGCAGTTGAAGGTGGCGCTGGCGCAGTCCGTCTCGCCGAACTCGAAGCCCTCTGGCAGCACCAGCCTGGCCCGGTGCACCGATCCGTCCACGGGGTTGCGGATCGGCTCGGCCCGGCCATCCAGCACCCCGGGCACGTGGATGCTGGCGGTCAGTGCGGCACGGTCGGTGTGCACCTCAACCGGCACGAACTGCGGTGCGTGCATGGTCTGCACCGTGCTGGCAAAAATGGCGAAGAAGGCCGTGGGTTCCTGCTCCTGGCCGCTGAGAATGGTCAGCAATGCCTGGCGCTGGGCATCGTTGGCGCGTTCATCGATAAAGGCCTGGCATTGCCCACCGCCTTCGTGGATGGGCCCAGGCCAGGCGAAGGTGCAGGCCACATTCAAGCCGGCCAGCGACACCTCGTCGAAGTACCCCTCCTCGATGTGATAGCCCACTGCCGCTTCGCAAGTGCCATGGGTGGGCAAGGCATTGAACTGGCAGGGGCAGCCATAATCGCAGTTGCAAAGGTCGACCCCTGCGCCGCGCAATCGCCAATCGACATAGGCCATGATCCTATCCTCGCAAACAAGTGCCACTTGTTAGTTTAGTTCCGGATCATGCCGCCATATTTAGATAGATTCGGCATCTGTCACGGGCCGTATAAAACCACTGCTTCAAAGCATCGGCCTTCTCAGTCAGATGGGGCAGTGCGGGATTCACGGTCAATGTCCTCCGGCCAATGAACCTTGGGTGCCAGGCAATGCATGTGGCTCAGGCCATCGTCATCGTTCCAGTCACGGGGTGGGTGTACGAACTTCGGCAGGGCTTCGGGGCCTTGCTGCATGAATAGTCGGGCGATGGCCCAGTAGGCTTCGCCTTTGTAGAGGTCATAGGTGAAGAACACACGGTCGATGACTTCGTTGGTTTCCGGGTTGCGGACCGACAGCATGACGTTTTCGATCAGGCCACCGTGGCCGGGGGCGTAAACTCGGTAGACTTCGGCGGTTACGTCGTCCCAGTTGTAGGCTACCGGTTTGACGCCCCAGCGTTTGCGGCTGAAGATGAAGATACGGTCATATCGAAACTCATAAATATATATTTTTTGGCGTAGTCGGTTGAAGCGAATTGGCTCGTCTCTAGGCGTAACCAGATCAAGTCTGATATAGGGAATCAAAACCCACAGCATGACCGGAGGAAAAATTATTGATATGTTTATTAACCAATCGCGCTGCCAACCGTCATGTAAAAGACCCCAGTAGAAGCAAAGCGTCAATCCTAGAATAAAAATCAAGCCCGGAGCCCCAACTAAAAATATGACGCCTCGAAGGATGGTGCTGCTCCGTGGTAACTCGAGATATACATCATCGAAATAATTGGGTGCCGGCTTGACACTCGCCCATACGCTCCGCCATTTTGGCACTTCATCCACCTTGGGAAGGTCATGACTCCAGCCTAAAGCACGTTCGCACAAAACTTCATCATCACGTTTCACTCGTTAATCTTCTTTGCACAAACCCCAATGTACCCACTTGGCATCTAGGCAGAGCGTGTAGCAGCAGGGTGCTTACCGTGCCCTCAGCACCTCGCGCTAAGGGTTTAGACGACTTCATCTGTTGTCGGTGCGCTGCGAGACTCCAAGTCGATTTTCGCTGGCCATCGGACCCTGGGGGCGAGGTATTGCATAGGGTTCAGACCATTGCCAATCTTCTGACCCTGAAAAGGGCGTAGAGAGTCAGGAAGAGCGTCATAGCCACTTTGCATGTACAAACGTGCCAGTGCCCAATACTGCTTGCCTTGCTCTATGTCGTCACACAGGAACAGGCGGTCGATGACTTCCTCGATGTCTGTTTTACGAACCGATATCATTACATTTTCAATGAGGCCGCCGTAGCCCATTGGGGCGTATACCCTGTAGACCTCGGCAGTTAGGTCGGCCCAGTCATAGGCCACGGGTTTTACCCCCCAACCCTTGCTGCCGAAGGGGTGTAGGCGATCAAACCTGTACTCGTAAAAATAGACTTTTTGGCGTGCTCTATTGAAGCGTATGGGTTCATCGCGAGGAAGTCGTAGGTCCATACGAAACAATGGAAAAAAAGCCCAGGTTGAAAGAGTTACAATCATGATGCCTATGGTCGTAATTTCAATTCCCGATTGCCAGTCATGGAGGAGGGAAGTGACGATGTCGGGTACGATAAAAGTCATTGTATAAATTAAAATAATCAAGCCTCCAAAAAAAGATATCCCTCGCGCGCTGACCGATGAACGGGAAAATTCGATGAATATACGCCCGGCCCGATTGATCTTTAAATTGGATGCCAAAGACACCTCGCGCTGCGTGGGTGCAGTATCATTCGGGGGAAGATCATATTTCCAGCCAACCCCTCGGCTAGGCAGCATATTTCTTTCTCCTTTCATGCATTCAGTTCTGTGGAAACTACCTGAACATATACGTTAGGCATATTTCGATCAGGCCAAAATAACAAGGATAGCGTCACGGCAGTAATAGTAGGGTTGTCAATGTATGGAGTCAGATCGAATCTTCCAAAACATTGCCTGATACTCACGTTCCCAGCAGTTGTAGCGACTACGCGATCAGTTTCATTCTGCTCAATACTGCTGGTTTCGTAATCCGGATGTTTGAGTGGGTTGTATTGCTCATTCGAACGGCTTATCATTTCCTTCTTGGTGGTCGCGGGCAGATTTGATGCGCTACCTATAATGACTTGGCCTTTGGCGTAGTCGGGGAACAGGCCATCACCTTGGCGGTGAGCTTGCAATTCCCAGTAAAGGCCTGAACTTTTCTCGTTAAAGTAAGGAAGGGTAATTAAATAACTTACACGTTGTTGGACAGTTAAGCCTAGTGTGCTACCCACCGTGGTGTTAGATAGAATGCCTGAAATGTCAGTTTCGAATTTAACGTTTGCAGTGATACCCAATACAGCAGCATTGAGCTCTGCTAAGGCTAGATCCGCATATTCAGGGACGTTCCAGTGGACAACCGGTACCTCGTTAGCCTTCCCGAAGTAACACCGTCTAACCCAACGGTCGAGCGGTGACGACTCGTTCTCCTCGGCCCACTTGCTTAATGCATATGCACCCAAGCCTGACACCAGTGCTATGCCTAACACCCCTAGCAATAAGGGTTTGAAAACTGCAGCAACCGAAGCAACTACACCAATGCCAAATAGAAGACCTGCGTATTTATAGAGTCTCGATGCGCGATCATCACCATTTTTTGCTGAACGGCCTACAGCGCTTATGGCTTGTAAAGCGTCAAAAACGCCAGATCCTGCATTGATAATCGCTCCGATTCTAGCTACCACACGTCCGATTTTTACCAAGTTTGTAATTTTATGTTCAGCAGCAAAAGACAGCGTTCGCATACGCTGGATTTCTGAAGCTCCAGAAATTACAACCAACCCAAGCGCTTCAATGCTTCCGCCCAAGATGCCTATTCGTACGCCATTCAAGGCCATCATGGCTTCCGTGGCTTTGGGCCCGAGTTCCGCTTCAGCTTTCGCTTGGTTCCTATTCAAACTATCACTTTGCAAATAAAGTCCTCCCATCGCCAGCAACAACTCCCAGCTACCCACCACCCCCCGCAATCCGTTAAAGCTGGTCCGTACCAACTGCGTCGCCTGTTGAGAAGTGATCCGCAAACCTTGCAATACCTTGCGTGCATTTGTGTCCAGCGTCCCCGCTGCCACCGAGATATCCACCAAGGCAAGCTGCGCCGCGCTGCTCGCCTGGGTCACGCCCATGCTGGCCTCCTTGAACAACCGCCCATGCACTTCCTCGGCCTTGCCCTCGACCCACACCGTCACGCTGATCATCGTATTGGTGAACCGCGGGTCGAGCACGGCCAGGCTCATCAGCCCGTGCTGGATGATCGGCCGCACCTTGCGCATGGCCTTCATCGAGCCAAACTCGAAGTCATCGATATTGCGGTGCATCCGGTCCCGCGCCTCGGCGATCGACGCGTTGGCCTTATGCTGCAACTCCCGGAGGTGGGCGCTCTGCAAGGCGTAGTACTCGCCCAGCTTCATCTTCACTTCCAGCTCGATCAGGTGGACGCCGTTGTAGAGAAACTGCGTGGCACTGTTCAAATGCCGCACAGCCTTCTGAATACCAGGTGACAAACATGGCGCCAGCCGCTGACTGGCCGCATTGAGTGCGCTCTGCGTTTCAGCAATGGCCTGCTTGAGGGTATTGCGCATGCGCAAGCCGGCGTCATCGCTGGCGATGATCTTGCTCAGCATGCCGTAAAGCTTGTCGCTGTCGTTCCAGCTGATCGCTTCTGTGGCGGAGAAACTGGGCAGCAGCCCGGCCAGCAGTGCCTGGTCGCGCATCAGCAAGGCACGGTAGGGCGGGCTGTCAGGGTCCTGCAGCCATTTCAGCCAGAGCAGTTCGCTGGTGCCGGAAGCGGGAACATGCGGTTCAAGGCGGGGGACGACAGCTTCCGTAACCCCACCGCCCAGGCACAGGGCCATGGTCTTGGCGTAGGCCACCCCGGACTCACGATCATTACCGTCGTAGTCGTACGCCTCGGCCACCTTGAACATGGGCGTATCGAACAAGGCAACGTACGCCTGCGCGTCCTTGTCGATGTAACGCTGAAACTCACGTTCCTGCTGCTCATAGTCAGCCTGGAACGCGGCCCGCTGCGGTTCGTGGTAGCGCTCTTCAAGCCGCTCGTCACTCTCCTGCTGCGCACGCTCGACCAACAGCTGCCGCTCGACTGCCGGGTCGGTGAACACCGGCGGCCCATCACCCGTCATCGGTTCCAGCGACGGCACCTTCTGCGCCGCCCATTCCCTGTGCGTGGCGCGAATGATCTGCAGGATCTGCGAGGTCTGCAGCTGATAGGCGCGCATCGGTTCTTCACGCCAGGCCTGACGCTTCAGTACCCAGTTCAGCCGCTGATGGTTGTACTCCTGAATCAGCCCGACGGTGTCGTCGAGCACCACTGCCAGCACGCCGTTTTCCAGCTTGTGCCGGTTGATCGCATTGACCAGATACCCTCGCAGGGCGAACCGGCGCAACCAGCGGCTGTGGAAGCCATGCGCACTGTCGAAGGGGGCACAGCCATGCTGGGCGTACTCGAACACCTGCTGGTCGACCCCAAGCTTATCGGGCGTCATGGCGATGCCCAGCAGTTCGGGATTGTTGCGGGCCTGGATCAGGTCTAGACCTTCGAAGCGGTGGGCGGGCGCCTCCCCCCTCTTGTAGGCGTTCAGCACGCTCACCGGCCAAGGATCGCTGGAGAAGGCCAGCCAGGCGCTGGTGTACCTGCCGGTATCGAGGTTGAGAAAGGCCGAAGGAATGTCGTGATCTGCGTTCACGCATTTTTCGGGCAGCGGCGAAGGCGGGCCATCTGGCGGCTCGTAGGGGTTGAAGCGGCGCAGATGACCTTGCTCGCTGACGGCATAGGCATGCCAGACCTGCTGGTCGAGCAGCACATACAGGAAGCCCCTGCGCAAGGTGCGCAAGCCGATCTTTGTCGAGATATGCCGGTTATCCGCCACGGTGGAGACACACTCGGGGCGGGTATCCGGCACCAGGGCGCGGCGCAGCGGCAGGATCGGCAGGCCCTGGCGCTCGCAGAACATGCACTGGTCGTGCGGCAGCCCGGCTTCGGCGATCGCGAGGGCAATACGTTGGCTGAT
>NZ_JBKGFP010000106.1:0-11477 GCF_046557535.1 Pseudomonas sp. S1(2024) | reverse complement strand
GTGGGAGCAACTGTCTTGCTCAATTTCAAAAAGCTGGCGCGATCCCTGTGGGAGCGGGCTTGCCCGCGAACACGGGCGAAGCCCGTGCCATCCACCACGGTGTTGGCTTCGCGGGCAAGCCCGCTTCCACGCGGCTCACGCTGCGTTCTGGATTTACGTTGTACTTTCAGGCTGCGGTAGCACTAGATCGAGCCATGATGTACCCGTTCTGAGCATGGCATTTAACCGCACGATGAACGTTCTCATGCAGGCCACGATAGCGACTTTGGGAAGTTTTCCGCGCTCCCGCAGTGACTGATAACGAGCCTTGAGTGCTGGGTTGTATTTCATCGCCACAAGGCATGCCATGTACAGCGATCGCCTGACCGCAAATCGCCCGCCAGAGATAGAGCGCTTGCCCATGAATTTCCCGCTGTCGTGGTTGAAGGGCGCCACCCCAACCAGGGAGGCAATTTCTCTGGATTCAACCCGACCTAGCTCCGGCAGCAGCGCTATTAGTTTGCCCGCCGTCACCATCCCAATGCCTTTCACTTTGATCAGCTGGGCAACCCGTTCGTCGTTCAGCATCGCGATTTGCTGTTCGATCTCACACTCAACCCGTTTGATCTGCGCCTTGAAGTGTTTCAGGTTGGCATTCAGGTAGTTAGCAACTGCAGTCGATTGCACCTGCTTCAGGCGCCGCAGGTCGTCATCTCGCTGTTGAACCATCCGATCACGTTGCTGAAGCAACTCTCGCAGAAGCGCTCGTTCGGGGCTGACTCGTAGAGAGGGTTGATCTGGAATGACTTCGGCATAGTGCGCCAGAACCTCGGCGTCGATGGCGTCAGTCTTGGCCTTGATGCCTAAAGAGTCAGCGAATGACCTGGCTCGCCTGGGATTGACGCGTATGACCTTGTAGCCAGCGTCCTGTAGAAAACGCATGACATCTCGCTCGTAGCCACCCGTCGCCTCTAACAGGACGCGTTTGATACTGAGCTTGCGAAGGCTCTCCAGTAGCGCCTCAAACCCTGTTGGATCATTGCTTAAATGCATTTTGATGCCCTGTGGCCGCACCGCAGCATCAAGGGAGAGACTGGAAACATCGATACCCAAGAAGGAAGCCATCACCAAAACCTCCTAAACTCAAAACAGTGAGAGGACTTTGGCTTGGCCCACGCTTGTGATTCGAGATCAGAGCCGCATCCAACTGTTCGGGCTCTCGCCAAAGTGGAACGGTGAATGGCAGCTTTTGCTCCCACACGTGCTCAAGGCACCTACGGCATTCAGCTTGCCATTCACCGCTCTCACTCCAAATTCTAATCCCCCATCAAGACACAAGCGGCTTTAGCCGCGAACACCGGCGCAGCCGGTGCCATGCACCGCGTTGGGTTCTTCGCGGCTAAAGCCGCTCCCACAGGGTATGCGGTATGCCCACTGATTCTTTGCTGCCGCCCATCGCACGGCATTGCAACTCTCAGTACACTGCACGCTCCAACACCAACATCCGTTGAACTCGAGGTTACTGCATGACGCTCAGTCCTTTGGCAGGCAAGCCGGCTCCGGCCAGCGTGCTGGTCGATATTCCCCGACTGCTCACCGCCTACTACACCGGCCGCCCCGACGCTGCCGTGGCGGCCCAGCGGGTGGCCTTCGGCACCTCTGGGCACCGTGGCACTTCGCTTGAATTGAGCTTCAACGAGTACCACGTCCTGGCCATTACCCAGGCCATCTGCCTGTATCGCCAGGAGAAGGGCATCGATGGCCCGCTGTTCATCGGCGCTGACACCCACGCACTGTCGGCACCGGCTACCGCCAGCGCCCTGGAAGTGCTGGCTGCCAATGGCGTGCAGGTAATGTTGTCCAAGGACGACGAATACACGCCAACACCAGCGGTTTCCCATGCCATCCTCTGCCATAACCGTGGCCGCGAGCAGGGCCTGGCCGACGGCATCGTCATCACCCCGTCGCACAACCCGCCGCAAAGCGGTGGCTTCAAGTACAACCCGCCCAATGGCGGCCCGGCCGACAGCGACGTGACCAAGTGGATCGAGGCCAAGGCCAACGAACTGCTGGCTGCTGACCTGGCGGGCGTCAAGCGCATGGACCATGCCCAGGCGCTGCAGGCATCCACCACCCAGCGTCACGACTATGTGAGCAACTACGTGGCCGACCTGGAAAACGTCATCGACTTCGACGTCATCCGCGCTGCCAAGCTGCGCCTGGGCGTCGATCCGCTGGGCGGGGCAGGGGTGCGCTACTGGTCGGCGATCGCCGAGCATTACCAGCTCGACCTGGAAGTGGTGAACACCGAGGTCGACCCGACCTTCCGCTTCATGACTGTCGACTGGGACGGCCAGATCCGCATGGACCCGTCTTCGCCCTATGCCATGCAGGGCCTGATCGGCCTGCGCGAACGCTTCGACGTGGCTTTCGCCTGCGACCCGGACCACGATCGCCATGGCATCGTCACCCCCGATGGCCTGCTGCAGCCGAACAACTACCTGGCCGTGGCCATCGACTACCTGTTCCGCCACCGCCCGCAATGGCGCAGCGATGCCGCCGTCGGCAAGACCGTGGTGTCCAGTGGCCTGATCGATCGCGTCACCCAGCGCCTGGGCCGTGAACTGTACGAAGTGCCGGTGGGCTTCAAGTTCTTCGCCCAGGGCCTGTTCGACGGCACGCTGGGCTTTGGTGGCGAGGAAAGTGCGGGGGCTTCGTTCCTGCGCCGCGATGGCTCGGTCTGGGCCACCGACAAGGACGGGTTGATCCCGGCCTTGCTGGCTGCCGAGATGACCGCCCGCACCGGGCGCAACCCGAGCCAGGCCTACGCCGACCTGACCGAGGCGCTGGGCAAGCCGTTCGCCACCCGTGTCGAAGCCAAGGCCGATGCCCGGCAGAAGGCTTTGCTGAGCAAGCTGGCGCCGGAGCAGGTGAAGTCGACCGAGCTGGCGGGTGAGCCGATCGTGCAGATCCTCAGCCATGCACCGGGCAACGGCCAGGCGATCGGTGGGCTGAAGGTGATGACCGCCAATGGCTGGTTCGCCGCGCGCCCTTCGGGCACCGAGGATATCTACAAGATCTACGCCGAAAGCTTCATCGACGAGGCGCACCTGCAGCGCCTGGTGCAGGAAGCGCAAGTGCTGGTGGATGCGGCGATTGCCTGACTGGTAACAAACCGCTTGGTTCTGTGGTGTGCTGTAAATTAGAATTAATCTTATTTACGCCACCGCAGGGCCTTCCCCATGATCGACGCCGCGCCGCCACCGGAGCATAGCCTGCCTGCCCTGTACCGGGAACACCGCGGCTGGCTGGAAACCTGGCTGCGGCGGCGCATGGGCAATGCCTGGGATGCCGCCGACCTCAGCCAGGATACCTTCCTGCGTATCCTGGCCAGCGCCCAGCCGCTGGCAGACATTCGCGAACCGCGTGCCTACCTGCTGACCGTGGGCAAGCGCCTGCTGAGCAACTTCCACCAGCGGCGCAGCCTGGAACAAGCCTACCTCGATGCACTGGCGCAGTTGCCCGAGCAGCATGTGCCCTCGCCAGAGCAGCGTTGGCTGCTGCTGGAAACCCTGCAAGCCCTCGACGAGTTGCTCGACGGCCTCAAGGCGCCGGTACGCAAGGCCTTTCTCTGGAGCCAGCTGGAGGGCCTGGGCTATGCCGAGATCGGCAAGCGCCTGGGCGTTTGCGAGCGTTCGGTCAAACGCTACATGGCGCAGGCCTACGAGCATTGCCTGCTGGCCGAACTGTAATGACCAGCCATTCCCCCGAAACCCGCGAGGCACTGCAGGCCGCCGCGCGCTGGCTGGCACTGGTGGACTCTGGCGCTGCCAGCGAGGGTGACCTGCAGCGCCTGGAACAGTGGCGCACCAGCAGCACCTTGCACGAACACGCCTGGCAAAAGGCACTGCTGTTGCGCCAGCGCTTTTCCGCGCTACCCGGCGCATTGGCCATGGCCACCCTGGACCGCCCGGATAGCGGCCGCCGGGCGCTGCTCAAGCAGGCCCTGGGCGTGGCTGCATTGTTGCCGGCGGCCTGGCTGGCAAGCCGCGAACTGCCGCTGGAGGCTTGGGTCGCCGACATGCGCACCGCAGTCGGGGAGCGCCGGCAGGTGCTGCTGAGCGATGGCACATTCGTGCAGTTGAACACCGACAGTGCGGTGGATATCGACCTGGGCGCGCGTCGCCTGACATTGCTGCGTGGCGAAGTGGCAGTCAGGTTGCCCGGCAACCTGAGCCTGACGTTGCAGGTGCCCTATGGCCAGGTCGCGCTGGATGCTGGCGAGGTGTGCTTGCGCTTGGTCGATCAGGCTTGCCGGGTATCGGTGCTCAAGGGCACGGCCAACCTGCAGCCGCGGCAAGGCCCGGCGCTGCTGCTGCAGGCCGGGCAGCAGGCCAGCCTGCAAGTGGCCGGGGTTGGCCCTGTCACCGGCCTGGACGCATGGCTGCTGGGCTGGCGCGAAGGGGTACTGCGGCTGGAGGATCGCCCCTTGGGCGAGCTGCTGCACGAGCTGCGCAGGTACCGCCCCGGCGTGCTGCGCTGGGCGCCCGAACTGGAGGCCCTGCGCGTGACCGGTACGTTCCGCCTCGACGACACCGACCGGGTGCTGGCCTTGCTCGCCGCCAGCCTGCCGTTGCAGGTGCACACGCGCACGCGTTACTGGGTGAGCCTGGCCGCGCGGGAAAATCGCGCATGAGGCTGTCCCCTTTTTTTCGCTCACCGGTCATTACCGGTAGGAGCAAATAAAGGGGAGCCTTGTTCAATGCCTGTTGTCATGTCCAGCCGCCTGCGCCCACTGGCGCGTGCGGCACATCCGTTGTTCGCCATGAGCCTGTTGTTGTGTGCACCGGCCTGGGCCGATGAACCTGCCCGGCGCAGCTATCAGGTGCCAGCCGCCAGCCTGGGTGCGGCACTTACCCAGTTTGCCGACCAGGCCGGGGTCAGCCTGTCGCTGGACCCAGCGCTGGTCAACGGCCGGCAGAGCAATGGCCTTTCCGGCAGCTACAGCGTCGACGAAGGCTTCACCCAGCTGCTGCGCGGCAGCGGTCTGCAGTTGCTGCCGGTGGGCGAGGGCGCTTTCACATTGATGCCGGCACCCCAGGCGGGTGGTGCGCTTGAAATCGCCCCGACCAGCATCGTCGGTGGCCTGGCCGCAGGCAACGAAACACAACCCTATGCCGGTGGCCAGGTGGCCCGTGAGGGTTCACAGGGCCTGCTCGGCACGCGCGACTTCATGGAAACCCCGTTCAGCATCACTAGCTACACCAGCGAACTGGTGAAGAACCAGCAGGCGCGAACCTTGGGCGAGCTGATCGCCAGCGACCCATCGGTACGCGCCACCAACCCGGCGGGTGGGCGCTTCGAGCAGTTCACCATTCGCGGCTTCAGCCTGTTCAACAGTGATGTGGCCTACAACGGCCTGTACGGCATCCTGCCGACCTACTCGATCGACATGGAAATGGCCGACCGGGTCGACATCATCAAAGGCCCCAGCCAGCTCATCAACGGCATTTCGCCGCGAGGCAGTGTCGGCGGCGGCATCAATGTGCAGCCCAAGCGGGCCGGCGACCAGCCGCTCACCGAGTTTACCGGCAGCTATGCCTCGGCCGGCCAGGCAGGCGGTGCGGTGGACGTTGGCCGGCGCTTTGGCGAAGGCCAGCAGTTCGGCGTGCGCTTCAATGGCGTGAAACAGGCGGGCGATACCGAATGGGAGCACCAGCGAGTCGAACGTGAAATGGCGGTGTTGGGCCTGGACTTTCGCGGCGAGCGCCTGCGGCTTTCGGCGGACCTTGGCCATACCGAGCGCGATACCGATGCACCGCAGGAGCGGGTGCTGGTCGGTGCCAATGCCAAGGTGCCGGATGCCAACGACGTACGCCACAACTACGCCCAGGCCTGGAGCAAGGCGCGCACCAACGATACCTTCGGTGCGCTGCATGCCGAGTACGATATCAGCGAGTCGCTGCTGGCCTATGGCGCGGTCGGCGCGCGCAAGAGCAACCATGACTTCCTGCGCCACAACGTGTCCATCAGCAACGATGCTGGCGACTTCACCGTGCAGCCGCGCGACTTCACCCGGGATGAAAGCGTGCGTACCGCCATGGCCGGCGTGCGCAACTGGTTCCATACCGGGCCGGTCAGCCACGAGCTGAACCTGGCTGCCACCTATTTCTACATGGACTTCACCAACGGCGGCGCCCGCTATGCCTCGGCGCCCAGCAACCTCTACCACCCGGTGGCCACGCCGACACCGGGCACGCCAACCCGCATCGACCCCGAGGTGTACACGGAAAACCGCTTTTCCGGCGTGGCCCTGGCCGACACTCTGGGCTTCTTCGACGACCGCCTGCTGCTGACCCTGGGCGCGCGCTGGCAGCGGGTGCAGGTGGATGACTGGAGCGACGGCATCAAGGGGGATACCGCCTACGATGAAGAGAAGGTGTCGCCCTCGGGCGGCGTGCTGCTCAAGGTTACCGACCAGCTGTCGTTGTATGCCAACTACATGGAGGGCCTGAGCCAGGGCAAGATTGCGCCGTCGACATCGGTCAACGAAGACCAGATCTTCCCGCCGTTCACCAGCCGCCAGGTCGAGGTGGGGGCCAAGTACGACCTGGGCCAGGTCGCCTTTACCGCCAGTGCCTTCCGCATCCGCCAGCCCGCCTATGAAACCAACCCCACATCGCGGGTGTTCGGCCCCAATGGCAAGCGCGACAACCGCGGTATCGAACTGAGCGTGTTCGGCGAGCCCGTGCAAGGCGTGCGCGTGCTGGGCGGGGTGATGTATATCGACAGCGAACTGACCGACACCATCGGTGGCGCCTACGATGGCAACCGCGCGCCGGCCACGCCCGAGTACAACGTCAACCTCGGCGCAGAATGGGATGTGCCTGGGGTGAATGGCCTGACCCTGACGGCGCGGGGCATCCACTCGAGCTCGCAGTACCTGGACCAGAACAACAGCAAGCAGATCGGCGGTTGGGAGCGTTACGACGTGGGTGCGCGTTATGCGTTCAAGGTGGATGCCACTCAGGTGACCTTGCGTGCCAGTGTCGAGAATGTGCTGGACGACCGCTACTGGAGCTCGGCCGGAGCTTCGGATGACAGCGAGCCGGGGCTGACGCTGTCTACGCCGCGTACCTACCTGCTGTCGGCGACAGTGGGTTTCTAGCAGGTTTGGTATGTGTGGGCTTGATGCCCTGATGCCTGTCAGATCAAGCAATCGGGGGGCCGCCTTGCGGCCCATCGCCGGCAAGCCGGGCTCCCACAGGGATTTCGCAAGCATTGAGGTCTGCGCCGTACCTGTGGGAGCCCGGCTTGCCGGCGATGGGCAGCTCGGTCCCCCACGGGGGTTCCGCAAGCGTTGGTTCTTGCGCGTTCCCTGTGGGAGCCCGGCTTGCCGGCGATGGGCTGCGCAGCAGCCCCAGGAACACTGACTGACAAATATCAGGGCTAGCCCGCTCCCGGTGATCCCGCTAGGCTTGGTCAGGCACCACGGCGATCACATCGATCTCCATCAGCCACTCGGCCTGGGCCAACCCGGCCACCACCAGCCCGGTGGAAATCGGGAACACGCCCTTGAGCCACTTGCCTACCTCCTTGTACACCGGCTCGCGGAAGCGCGGGTCGGTGATGTAGGTGGTGGTCTTGACGATGTGCGACAGGTCCGAGCCGGCTTCTTCGAGCAGTTGCTTGACGTTCTTCATTGCCTGCTCGGCCTGCGCCCGAGGGTCACCCAGGCCCACCAGGTTGCCTTCGAAGTCGGTGCCGACCTGGCCGCGCACGTAGATGGTGTTGCCGGCGCGCACCGCCTGGCACAGGTCGTTGTCCAGGGTCTGGTTGGGGTAGGTGGCCTTGGTGTTGAACATGCGGATGCGGGTATGAGTAGGCATCAGTGGGCTCCGAGGGTGCTGACGTTGCTGATCTTGGGTTGCTGCTGCTCATCCGCTGCGCGTTGTTCGCGGTCGCGGTAGGCGGCATAGGTGCGTTGCGTGGCGATGTGGCCGGCGACGTGCTTGGCGTCGTGCCACACGCCCCAGATGAACGACGAGCCACGGCGCGACAGCCACGGCAGGCCAAGGAAGTACACACCCGGCTCGCGGGCCACGCCGCGTTGGTGCTGGGGCTTGCCGTTGGCGTCGAAGGTGTCTACCTGCAGCCAGCTGAAGTCGACACCGTAACCGGTGGCCCAGATGATGCTGGTGACGCCGGCCTTGGCCAGGTCCAGTTGCTGCAGCGGGTTGCGCATGCACTCCGGGTCGGCCAGGCGTTTGCGGGCTTCGGGCTCTTCCGGCAGGTCCAGGCCGTTGCGTTCGATGTAGGCATCGGCGGCATCCAGCAGGGCCAGGTAGTTTTCGTCGCCGCGGTTGATGTTCTCGACCAGGTTGTCCTGGAAGCGCGCCACGCCGTTCTCGAACGACTGGGTCAGGCCGACCAGGGTCATGCCCTGGTGGGCGAGGGCGCGGAAGTCCACGGTGTGGCCGCCACGGGCGCCACTGACGGCAATGGTCACGTGCTCGCGGCCAGGCTTGGCGATTTCCGCATCCCACTCACCCAGCACGCCCAGCCACCAGCAGAAGTCGCGGTTGCGGTAAGCGCGTGGCGGGCGATCGTGGGCGCCGACCGAGAGGTACACCTGGCGCCCGGCACGCATCAGTTCTTCGGCGATCTGTACGCCGGAGGAGCCGGCGCCGACCACCAGCACAGCGCCTTCTGGCAACTGCTCGGGGTTGTAATAGGCAGCGGAGTGGATCTGGTGCAGGTTGCTGTCTTTCGGCGCGATGGCCGGGATCACCGGCTTCTGGAACGGGCCGGTGGCGGCGACCACGCGGTTGGCGCGAATCACGCCTTCATTGGTTTCGATGGTAAAACCGGGGCGGTCGCTGTTGCGCAGCACTTTCTTCACTTCGATGCCGGTGCGTACGGGCAGGTTGTACTTGCGTACGTACTGCTCGAAATAGTCGGCCACCTGGTCCTTGCCGGCGAAGGCGTCGGCGTCGAGGTTGAATTCCAGCCCCGGGAAGCGGTCGTGCCAGACCGGGCCGTTGGCCACCAGCGAGTCCCAGCGGCCGGTGCGCCAGGCCTCGGCGATACGCTTGCGCTCCAGCACCAGGTGCGGCACGCCAAGCTTGCTCAGGTGTTCGCTCATGGCCACGCCGGCCTGGCCGGCGCCGACGACGAGGGTGTCGATTTCGAGGTTGTTCAGTGTCATGTCCGAGCCCTTGTTCAGGCGGTTTTTGTCAGGTCGGTTTGGAGGACCGCCGTTGCCTGGGGCCAGACTAGGGATGCCGTGGAAATGGCGAAAATAGTATTTAGCTGGGGCTTGCCGATAAAACGGCGAAGGCCCTGGATTCTGTGGCTTGCGAGTTGGACGCCAAGGGACCGCGCGCTGTGCCGACAGGAATAATTGGCCCGAAACAGATGTAGGAGCAGCCTTGTGCTGCGAAGCGCCGCGCGGGCGGCGCTCGATCTCAGCCAGAGCAAAGTTTTTTCCTGCCTAACCCCTCGGAAAAAGGTCGTTTCGCCGGCCGAAAGGTTCAACCCAGAATGCCGTGTATCGCACAGCACAACAGGAACCATGACATGACTTTTTCCATCATCGGTCGTTGCCAGGAAACCGGCCAGGTCGGTATCGCCATCAGCTCTTCGAGCATCGCCGTGGGCGCCCGCTGCCCGTGGGTACGTGCCGGTGTGGGCGCGGTCGCCACCCAGAACATCACCTTGCCGGCGCTGGGCCCGCAGATTCTCGATGCCCTGGAACAGGGCCAGTTGCCGCCTGCCGCTGCGCTGGACCGGGTGCTGAGCGCCAATGGCTGGAGCGAGTATCGCCAGCTCACGGTGATCGACAGCCATGGCCAGGTCGCGCTGTTCACTGGCAAGGAAGCCCTGGGCACCCACCACGCCGTGGCCGGTGAGCAATGTGCGGCGGCAGGCAACCTGTTGGCCTCGACCCAGGTGATCGAGGCGATGGTGCAGGCCTTTGAACAAGCCGGCGGGCATCTGGCCGACCGCCTGCTGGCGGCCATGCACGCGGCGATGGCCGCAGGTGGCGAGGCGGGGCCTGTGCACTCGGCGGCGTTGAAGATTGCCGGCGAACTGACCTGGCCACTGGTGGACCTGCGTGTGGACTGGGCCGAAGCAGACCCGATCGGTGTGCTCGATGGCCTGTGGCAGGCATATCGGCCGCAGATGCAGGACTACGTCACCCGCGCCCTCAACCCGACTGCCGCGCCAAGCTACGGGGTGCCGGGCGATGAGTGAATTTGCCAGTCGCGCGCTGCTGGCCAGGCTGATCGGCTTTGCCACGGTCAGCCGGGATTCCAACCTCGAACTGATCAGCTTCATCCGCGACTACCTGGCCGAGTTGGGGGTGGAAAGCGAACTGTTCCATAACCCGGAAGGTACCAAGGCCAACCTGTTCGCCACCATCGGCCCCCGGGATGTTGGCGGCGTGGTGTTGTCCGGGCATACCGATGTGGTGCCGGTGGACGGCCAGGCCTGGACAGTCGAGCCGTTTGCCCTGAGTGAGCGCGGCGGGCGGCTGTATGGTCGCGGTACGGCCGACATGAAGGGCTTCATCGCTTCGGTGCTGGCGGCTGTACCGGCGTTTCTCGCACAGCCGTTGCGCATGCCGGTGCACCTGGCGTTCTCCTACGACGAGGAAGTCGGCTGCCTGGGGGTGCGCTCGATGCTGGCCGCGCTGGAGCAGCGCCCGCACAAGCCACGGCTGTGCCTGATTGGCGAACCCACCGAACTCAAGCCGGTGCTGGGGCACAAGGGCAAGCTGGCGATGCGTTGCCAGGTGCATGGTGCGGCCTGCCACTCGGCGTACGCGCCGTATGGGGTGAATGCCATCGAGTATGCGGCGAAGCTGATCGGCAAGCTGGGTGATATCGGTGATGCCCTGGCGTTGCCGGAGCACCACGACGAGCGCTTCGACCCACCGTTCTCCACTGTGCAGACCGGTGTGATCAAAGGGGGCAGGGCGCTGAACATCGTGCCGGCGGAATGCGAATTCGATTTCGAAGTACGGGCTTTGCCGGGGTTCGAGGCGCAGGCAGTGGCCGACCAGCTGCAAACCTATGCCGAGGCCGAACTGCTGCCGCGCATGCGCAAGGTCAATGCCGCCAGCGCCATTCGCCTGCAGCCGTTGAGTGCATATCCGGGGCTGGCCACGCCAGCGGATAGCGAGGCGGCTCGCCAGGTGGCGTTGCTCAGTGGTTCGGATGAGTTCGGTACCGTGGCGTTTGGTACCGAAGGTGGGCTGTTCGACCAGGCGGGCATCCCGACTGTGGTGTGCGGGCCTGGGAGCATGGACCAGGGGCACAAGCCGGATGAGTTCGTCAGTGTCGAGCAGTTGCGGGGGTGTGATGCCATGTTGCTGAGGTTGGTGGATTACCTCAGGCAGGGTTGATTGCGCTGGCCTCTTCGCGGGCACGCCCGCTCCCCCCGGTACGGCACCCCCCATGACACCCCGTGGAACACCATGTGGGAGGGGGTGT
>NZ_JBKGFP010000105.1:0-40146 GCF_046557535.1 Pseudomonas sp. S1(2024) | reverse complement strand
CTTCGCGGGCACGCCCGCTCCCACAGGTACAGCACCGCCAGGCCAGCCGGTGATACACCTGTGGGAGCGGGCGTGCCCGCGAAGGGCTGCAGAGCAGCCCCAATCAAGGTTTCAGAAGGTAGCCTTGACCTGCAGGCCAACCACCAGCGCGTTGTCGATGTCCTTCCCGGAGAACGCGCCCGGCTCGATGATGTACTGCACATCCGGGCGCAGGTTCAGCCATGGCGTGGCCTGGTAGCCATAGCTCAGCTCGACCAGCTGCTCGCCGCTGTCGATATCGGGGAACTGCTGCCCGGCATCGAACGCGGTATCTTCCAGCGCGTCGCGGCTACGCGGGTTGGGTACGGCACGGCCATAGCCCAGGGCCACAGTATCCTTCGGGCGGCCTGCGAACGGCTTGTACAGCACCACGCCGGCGCCATACCACTTGGTGAATGGCGAGGCGGCCTTGCTCGACGCCGAGTACTGGCCGAAGGCATGCAGGCTGCGGCCCGGCAAGCCCTGGTCGTTCCACACGGCCTGGTCGACTAGCAGATAGTGGCCGCCACGGCCGGACACTTCCTCGTCGCTGCCGATGCGCTTCACGTCGGAGCTGTCGTAGTAGTAGCCCAGTTTGTACTCGCCAGGCAGCTCGCCCTGCAGCTTGTAGACCAGCTCTACCGGTACCACGGTGCCGGTGGTGTGCTTGGGGCCCAGGTGCCAGGCGCGGCTTGAATTGCCATTGCTTTCCGGGTCGACGTTGAACGCCGCCACACGCAGTTGCCAGGATGGCGACAGGTCGTACTTCACCCGTACGCCCAGGTGGGCATTGGGGTAATTGGTCCAGCCACTGCCGCCAGACATGTTCAGCGGGTGGCCGCAGAAGCCGGCGTTCATGAAGTTGCACAGGATGCCACTGTCCAGGCCGCCGAGGTCGTTGCCCATGGCCATGTAGCCGAGCTTGACGTTGAGCGCCGGGGTGAACAGGGTACGCTCGTAGCTCAGCTCGGTCAGGCGGGTGTACAGGCCACCGAAGTTTTCCTGGATCGGCAGGCGGTTGCCCACCAGGTCTTCCGAGGCGCTGTTGCCGCGGCGGTCGTTGATGGTCAGCTGGACCTTGCCGCCGTTGTCCAGGCCATACAGTTTCGACAGGTCGAACTGCACGCCCAGTTTCAGGTTTTGCGAGTAGCGCGCCGAGCGGTGCAGGCCACCGTGGGCGTTGTAGGCGGTTTCGCCGCTGTAGTCGCCGGTGAACCTGACGCCGTCTTCTTCCAGTTGGTGACGCAGGCCGCCCCAGTCACCGGTCAGGGTGCTGCGGGTCATCAGGTCGCCGTCGGCCAGGGCGGTGCTGCTGGCCAGGGCCAGCAGCAGGGTGGGGGTGATGCGAATTGCGGATGGCATTGCTGAATCTCAGGTTGTTTTTCAGGGCCTCATCGCCGGCAAGCCAGCTCCCACAGGATGATCACTGCCCAAGCGGACGGTGCAGTCCCTGTGGGAGCGGGCGTGCCCGCGAAGAAGGCGACGCGGTCTTACGGCAGAGCGTAAGAAATCACGTAGTCGCCACGGTCAGTCGACTGGCGCGCGCCGCCAGCCGTGACCACCACGTACTGCTTGCCGGTTTTCGGCGAAACGTAGGTCATCGGGCCGCCCTGGCTGCCCACTGGCAGGCGAGCCTTCCAGATTTCGTTGCCGTTGCTGCTGTCGTAGGCGCGCAGGTAGAAGTCCTGGGTGCCGGCGATGAACACCAGGCCGCCCTGGGTGGACAGGGTGCCGCCGAGGGTCGGCAGGCCGATCTTGATCGGCAAGTGCATGCGGATGCCGAGCGGGCCGGTGTCCTCGACGGTACCCACAGGTACCTGCCACGCCACCTGGCGGGTCTTCATGTCGATGGCGGTCAGGGTGCCGAATGGCGGCGCCTGGCACGGAATGCCGGCCACCGACAGGAAGCGGTTCTTGTTCACTGCATACGGGGTGCCCTTGAGCGGTACTGCACCCATGCCGGTGTTAAGCGCTTCGCCACCGGAAGCGGCACCGCCCTTGTTCTGCGACGGGATCATCTGGATCCACAGGCCCAGGCGCATGTCGTTGACGAAGATGAAACCATGTACCGGGTCGGTGGAAATGCTGCCCCAGTTCATGCCGCCCAGCGAACCCGGGAAGCTCAGCGACAGGTCGGTGCCCGGCGCGGTGTACAGGCCGTCGTAGCGCATTTTCTTGAAGTCGATGCGGCACAGCAGCTGGTCGTACGGGGTTGCGCCCCACATGTCCGATTCGGTCAGGGTCTGCGCGCCGATCTGCGGCATGCCCACCGACTTCGGCTGGGTTGGCGAGTACGGCTCGTTGGGGATGTTGCTTGGCTTGACCGGTACTTCGTCGACCTGGGTCAGCGGCTTGCCGGTGGCGCGGTCGAGCACGTAGATCTGCCCGGCCTTGGTGCCGATTACCACTGCAGGTACCGACTGGCCGTCGTCCTTGGTGAAATCGATCAGGCTCGGCTGCATCGGCAGGTCGAAGTCCCACAGGTCGTTGTGCACGGTCTGGAACACCCACTTCTGGTTGCCGGTGGTGGCGTCCAGCGCCAGTACCGAAGCGCCATAGGTGTGGTCCAGCTTGCTGCGTTCGACACCGTAGATGTCGGTGGACGACGAGCCCATCGGCAGGAACACGGTATTCATCGCCGGGTCGTAGGACATCGGGGCCCAGCTGTTGGGGGTGCTGCGCACATAGGTGCTGTCGCCCTGCGGCGCCTGGCGATCTTCCGGGTTGCCGGGGTCGAAGGCCCAGCGCATTTCACCCGTGATCACGTCGAAACCACGGATCACGCCGCCTGGCATGTCGGTCTGGACGTTGTCGGCGACGCGGCCGCCGACCACCACGGTGGTGCCGGCCATCAGTGGGGCCGAGGACAGCTGGTAGTAGGAGTCCGGCACATCGCCCAGGCCGGCCTTGAGGTCGACCTGGCCGTTGTTGCCGAAGCCCTGGCAGAACTCGCCGGTGTCGGCGTCGACGGCAATCAGGCGGCCATCGATGGTGTTGGTCATCAGGCGACGCTGGCAGTTGGCACCGGCCGGTACGCTGGCCGCGGTGATTGGCGAGCTGTTCGGCTGGGTCGGCTGGGCGATGGCGGCAGTGGCGTCGAAGTAGGCCATGCCACGGCAACGCTGCCAGACCTTGGACTGGGCGTTGATCGCGTTCTTCCACAGCTCTTTGCCGGTGTCGGCATCAAGGGCGATCAGGTTGTTGTGCGGGGTGCAGATGAACACCTTGTTGCCGACCTGCAGCGGGGTCAGCTGGTCTTCGGCGCCGTTGCCGTCGCTGAGCGCCACGTCACCGGTGCGGTAGGTCCAGGCCACTTTCAGCTTGTTGACGTTGTCGCGGTTGATCTGGTCCAGCGCGGCGAAGCGGCTGCCACCTTCGGTGTTGCCGTAGTGAGCCCAGTCCTTCTGCGCCTTGCCGGCCTCGACCGGGGTCATGCCCGGGCCTTTGCCGGTGGGGGCGACGCTTGGGTGGGCGACGAACATGTTGCCGGCGGCGATCACCAGCAGCACGGCCATAACCCCGGCAACGCCATAGGCACCGCGGCCGGCGCTGGTGCCATTGGCACGGGCCAGCAGCGGGTAGACCAGTGCCACCACCATGCCAATTGCGCCGAACATGAACAGGCGCGAGAACAGCGGCCAGAACACCAGGCCTGCGTCGATCAGCGCCCAGATGGCAGTGCCGACCAGGAACGCCGCGTACAGCCAGGCGCCAGCCGGCTTGCGGCGAGCGATGAGAACGCCGGCGATGGCCATGGCCAGGCCGCCGATCAGGAAGTACCAGGAACCGCCCAGGCCGGCCAGCTTGACGCCGCCCGCAGCCAGGAGGAGGCCGAGCAGGGCGATGATCACGCCCAGGCCGACCAGGATGATGTTTGTGGCGCCAGAGGCGCGCGGTGTTTCTTTCATGCCAGGGATCTCAGCAGGTGGAATGCGCGCAGTGTAATCTCTTAGCTTGCTAATTAACAAGTTGGTACATAATTTTGTGGGGCGGATTGTCGCAGGGTTGAACTCTGAAAGGTGTGGCTAAAAGTCTAGATCATGCGCTTAAAATTGCAGTAAACAGGGTGTTCATGTCGGCTGGTTAACCCGCGTTCGATTTTCGATTACCGGATTCACGCCGGCCACGGAGTGCCGCTGCTGTAGAACACCGCGAGCCAGATGGTGGCGGTGCCGGGGGCGGTCCATTCCACGCGGTGGCGGTAATGCGGCGGGATGTCCAGGCAATCGCCCGGCGCCAGCAGGCGGGTGTGGCTCTCGTGCTCGAAGCGCAGGCCGGCGGCGCCACTGAGCAGCACGATCCATTCGCCTTCGGCCTGGTCGTACCAGAAACCGGGCGGGCTGGCCTGGCCGCTGGAAACGATACGCTCCACACGCACACCCGGGCGGCTGAGCAGTTGGTCGACCCGTTCGGAGCTGGTGGGGTCGCAAGGGGGCAGGGCAGTCAGCAGGTTGGTCGGGATCATGGAAAACCTCGTCTGGAAGGGGGTGGTTCCACTATGGACGCAATTGCCATGCGCCGCGCTTCTTGACCGGCCCGGCTGTTTGTAAGAACTTTCCGGGATTTGGAAGACGGGCAACAAATGGACAAACTCCTGGCGATGAAGATGTTCGTGGCCACCGTCGATGCCCAGGGCTTTTCTGCCGCTGCACGCCGGCTCGGGCTGGCGACATCGTCGGTGACGCGCCTGGTCGATGCCCTGGAAGCGGCGTTGGGCGCCACCTTGCTCAACCGCTCCACCCGCCAGGTCAGCCTGACCGAGGCCGGCGCCCGTTATTACGAGCGCGCGCGGGGTATTTTCGAGGCCCTGGACGAGGCCGATGCCAGTGTCGCCGACCGGGGCGAGGAGCCTGTCGGTGTGCTGCGCCTGTGCTTGCCGGTGGAGTTCGGCAGGCGGGTCATCGCCCCGCACCTGGGGGCGTTTTTGGCGCAACATCCGGCTCTGGAGCTGGACATCGACCTCAGCGACCGCCTGGATGACCTGCTTGACGGGCGCTATGACCTGTCGATCCGCCTGGGCGACCCCTCGCCCAATGACGAGCTGGTATGCCGCCAGCTGGGTCGCTTCCAGCGTTGGCTGGTGGCCAGCCCGTGCTACCTGGCCGGGCATGACGCGCTGGAGCATCCGCGACAGCTGCTCGAGCACGCCTGCCTGCGCTTTCGCTACGGGCAGAAAGGCCGCCCCTGGCGCCTGGCCCGTGGGCAGGACAGTCTGGAACTGGACGTGAGCGGGCCGTTGCGCAGTGCCAATGCCGACATGCTGCGCGAAACCGCACTGGCGGGCAGCGGTATCGCACTGTTGGCCGACTGGCTGGTGCGTGAGGATGTGGCGGCCGGGCGCCTGCAACGGCTGTTCCCCGATTGGCAGGCCAGCCCCGGCGCTGCCAATGACAGCATCAACGCCTTGTATCTGCCCAATCATCGTGGTTCACGGCGGGTGAATGCCTTTATCGACTTTTGCGAAAACTTGCTGCAGCGCAGCACCTAGTGTTGCGCAGTGCGCAAAGCCCTGTTGCGCCAGCGCTGGATTCTCGCCAGGAGTGCGTCTGGGTAAGGTGGCCGGCATATTCCAGCCATTGCCGAGGACACTCGCATGAATCCCTCCCTTGCCGCCGCGCAGCCTGCCGCCACCGGCCTCAGCCGGGCCCTGGTCGCCCTGCTGGCGTTCTGCTGCGGCGCGATCGTCGCCAATATCTACTATGCCCAGCCCATCGTCGGGCTGATCGCCCCGGACCTGGGGTTGTCCACCGAGCATGCCAGCCTCATCGTTTCGCTCACGCAGCTTGGCTATGCCTTGGGCCTGCTGTTGCTGGTACCGCTGGCCGACCTGTTGGAAAACCGCCGCTTGATGGTGGCTACCGCCGTGCTGGCTTGCGTCAGCCTGCTGCTGGCGGGCACCAGCAGCAGCGGCCAGGGCCAGTTGTTCCTCGGCTATGCACTGCTGATCGGTTTCAGTTCCGTGGCGGTGCAGATGCTCATTCCGCTGGCGGCGCACCTGGCGCCGGAGCAGCAGCGTGGGCGGGTGGTCGGCAACATCATGGGCGGCCTGCTGCTGGGTATCCTGCTGGCGCGGCCGTTGTCCAGCCTGGTGGCCGACTACTTCGGCTGGCGGGCGGTGTTCATTGGCGCTGCCGGGGTGATGCTGGCGATCATCCTGCTGCTGGCCCTGACCTTGCCGCGGCGGGTGCCCGAGCACAAGGCCAGCTATGCCGGGCTGATGCTGTCGCTGCTCACGCTGCTGCGCCGTTATCCCTTGCTGCGCCAGCGCTCGCTGTACCAGGCGCTGATGTTCGCGGCGTTCAGCCTGTACTGGACGGCGGTGCCGATGGCCCTGGCAACCGAGCATGGCCTGTCACAGAGCCAGATCGCGGTATTCGCCCTGGTGGGCGCGGTAGGCGCCGTCGCCGCACCCATGGCCGGCCGCCTGGCCGATGCCGGGCATGCCCGGGCCGGTTCGCTGTTGGCGTTGTTACTGGCACCGGCGGCACTGTTGCTGGGGCTGACGGTGCCGGGCTACAGCGTGATCGGCCTGGGCCTGACCGGCGTGCTGCTGGATTTTGCGGTGCAGATGAACATGGTCATCGGCCAGCGTGAAGTGTACGCGCTGGACCCGGCCAGCCGCGGGCGGCTGAACGCGGTGTACATGACCAGCATCTTCCTGGGTGGGGCGCTGGGTTCGGCGGTGGCCAGTGCGGTGTTCAGCCAGTTTGGCTGGCAGGGTGTGGCGCTGGTGGGGGCGGGTTTGCCGGGCGTGGCCTTGATCATCTTCCTGACCAAAGCGCGCCGGGGTTGAATGCGAGCCCACAGGTTGTCGCGATCCCTGTACGATCGCGACAGCCTTTGCGTAGTGCTACCGCCCAAGCGGCAACGCCACACCAATCAAGGCAAACAGGCTGCCGCAGCAGCGATTGAAGCCTTTACCGCCCTTGGCCAGCCATGGCCGGATGCGAAACGCCAGGCGTGCCAACAGGTATTCGACCAGGAACTCGACGCTGGCAAAGGTTGCCGCCATCACCACGAACTGCAGCAGCAACCCACGCTGCGGGTCGATGAACTGCGGCAGGAAAGCGCCGTAGAACAGCAGCACCTTGGGGTTGGCCATGGCCGACAGCAGGCCCTGGCGGAACAGGCCGGCATTGCCCAGCCGCGCACTTTGCGCGGTCAGTTCCAGGTGCAGGCCCGGGCTGCGCCACAGCTGGATACCCAGCCAGACCAGATAGGCGCCACCCACCCACTTGAGCACGCTCAGCACCGAGGCCGAGGCCTGCAGCAATGCGCTGAGGCCGAACATGGCCAAGGCAATCAGGGCGCTGAAGCCAAACACCCCGCCAATGATGGTGAACAACGTCCGGCGTGCGCCATACAGGGCACCGTGGGTCAGGGCCAGCAGGCTGTTGGGGCCTGGGGTCAGCGACAGGCCGATGCTCGCCAGCAGGTAGATGAGCCAGGTGTCGAGTGCCATGGTGGGGAATGCCTTGTTGATGGAGAGGGCGCCAGTCTATGGCGCCGATCTTGTCGGGCAAGGGTATGATCCGGACATTGAATGGTCGTTTCTGGACACGATGCCAATGCTGCCCGACATCCGCTTGCTGATCTTGCCGTTACCGGATTTTGCCTTGCTGCCGTTCGGCGCCTTTCTCGACAAGTTGCGTTTCAGCGCCGACGACGAGGACTACAGCCAGCAGCGCTACTGCAGCTGGACCGTTGCAGGGCTGACACTCGACCCGGTGCCTTCGAGCAGTGGCGCGGTGGTGCAGGTCGAAGCCGTCGCAGGCCAGCTCGAGCTGGCCAGTTTCGACTACCTGGTGGTGTTCGGCGGGCGCAACGCGATGGCCACTGCCGCGCTGGCGCCTCGCTACCGGGCCTTGCTCAGGCAGGCCGGCAAGGCTGGCGTCAAGCTGGTGGGGGTCGACAACGGTGCTTTCCTGTTGGCCGCCTGCGGTTTGCTGCAGGGGCACAAGGTAGTGGTGCACTGGCGCCACGAAGCCGAATTCCGTGCAGCCTTCCCGCATTTGCAGGTACTGAGTGAGCAGCTGTATTGCATCGACGGTAGCCGCATCACCTGCGCCGGCGGCACCGCGGCCATCGACCTGGCCGTCGCGCTGTTGTCACGCGCCTGCGGGAGGGCCAGGGCGCTGAAGGGCCTGGCCGACATGCTGGTGGATGAAACCCGTGATAGCCGCCATGCCTTGCGCTCGTTGGAGCTGGGGGGCGGGCAGGGGCGGCAGGTGCAGCGCGCGCAGGCATTGATGCGTCATCACCTGGGTACGCCGTTGACCGCGGAGCAGTTGGCGGCTGAGCTGGGCATCAGCCGGCGCCAGCTGGACCGGCAGTTTCACGCCAGCCATGGCATGAGCGCCAAGGCATGGTGGCTGGAGATGCGCCTGCAACAGGCGCGTTGGCGCCTGCTCAATTCCAGCCACAGCCTGGCGCAGATTGCCGATGAAGTGGGCCTGGGCGATGCCAGTTACCTGGGCAAGTGCGTGCGGCGACGGTTTGGATGCACGGCCCAAGCGTTGCGTGACGGCAATATCTCGCCCTGAAGCCCGGCGCGCACTCTGTAGGAGCGGCCTTGTGTCGCGAAAGGGCCGCAAAGCGGCCCCGGCAATTTTGTGGCGATGCCGATATCCTGGGGGCGCTTCGCACCCCTTTCGCGACACAAGGCCGCTCCTACATAAAGCGCGTCAGCCGGGCTTACTGCGGCGTCCCGAACAACCCTGTCCAGTAAATCCCCGCATCACTCTTCGGGTCCACTGCATACGCAGCGCCCAGCTCACGGAAGTCCGGGTTCATCAGCGTCGCACAATGCCCCGGGCTATCCAGCCAGCCATCGACCACCTTGCGCGCGGTGTCACGCCCGGCGGCGATGTTTTCGCCGATCTGCTGGTACAGGTAGCCGGCCAGCTCTGCCCGGTCCCCGGGGGTGCGGCCATCCTTGTCGATGTGGTCGAAGAAGTTCTGGTTGGCCATGGCCCGGGTGTGGTTGGCGGCAACCCCGGCCAGCACCGTGCTCCAGCTCAGTGCGGGGGCGGCAGCGAAGGGCTGGCCACCGCATTGGCGCGGCACCTTGCGCGCGGCGTTGATCTCCTGCAGCACCTTCTGCCCCTCGGCCTGCCAGTCGCCCAGGCGGCCACTGAGCAGCGGCCGGGCAAGCACGATGCGCCAGTCGCGGCCTTCCTGGCTGACGCCGATATCGACGAACTGCGGGTCCAGCACCACCTGGCAGAAGCTCTCTTCGATGGCATGCATGGCAGCGCGCGCATCACGTGGCCCCGACAGGCTGATGGCCTGCACGTTGACCATCGGGTAGGCGGCGCGGGTCATGGCCTGCTGCAGGTCGCGGGTACCCTCTGGCGACAGCGCCAGGCGGGTATCGCTGTTGAGCGGCGGTAGTTCCAACGACGCTTCGCCACCGCAGGGCTGGGCCTTGCTGCGGTAGACATTGATCGAATCGATCAGTTGCGCTTCTTCGCCGGTGGCAGCCATGGCCCCGGCCGAGACGAGCAGGCCCAGCGACAAGGCGGCAACGGATGACAGGACGCGCATGTGGATCTCCCTATGACTGGCAGCGTCGGGGTTCGCGCTGCTCATCCTACACAAGCCCGGGGCTTTTGGCCCGGGCTCGTGCAAAGCAATGAGAACG
Source organism: Pseudomonas sp. S1(2024) (assembly GCF_046557535.1). Lineage (NCBI taxonomy): Bacteria > Pseudomonadati > Pseudomonadota > Gammaproteobacteria > Pseudomonadales > Pseudomonadaceae > Pseudomonas > Pseudomonas sp. S1(2024). The sequence goes on along the minus strand of NZ_JBKGFP010000105.1, from coordinate 30,485 downwards.
CCAACATTCGTTGCTGGCGGCAAAAGAGGGAGTAGACCACTGTTCATCCGAAAAGTGCGAATAGTTGGTAATCATTCCTATCTAATCACGCCTGTCTGCCGGTTTGCTGGCGCCCGGCGGCTATCAGCGCGCCACCGCCTGGTTCGGTTTGTAGAACAGAAAATGCCTGGTCTGCGCCGTCCGGCGGTAGGCTTTGGCCCAGTCCGGGTGCACATTGCGGTCATGGAAGTACAAGGCACCCCCGGTGCGGTCTCTCAATTGCTGGTTGAGCGCCTTGCGCGCAATCTCCTTGGCAATGCCGTAGCGTTGCGCTTCTTCGACCTGGTCCGGGCGCCCGTCGCACCACCAGGAGAACTGGCAGGCCTTGCTTTCCACCCCCTGCTTGACCACGCCGCAGATGGTATCCGGGAAGCCATCGTGGCCCAGGCGGTTGAGCACGACGTTGGCCACGGCGGCCATGTCTTCGGCGTCGGCACCCTTGGCCTCCCAGTAGATGGTGCGGGCCAGGCAGGTGATGCTGTCATCCAGCGGCGCCTGGCCGGCCGGGTCCACTGCCTGCGCTTCGCCGGGTGTGAGGGTCTCGGCCTTTTTCGGGGGTGGTGTGTCATTCACCACTTTTTCCTCGAGTACCTCGGCCTTGTCCTCGGCGACGGCAGCCTTGGCCGGGTCGGCCGCGTGCAAGGGGCCTGCGAGCAGGGCCGAAACCAGGCCGATCACCATCCACGAAAGGCGCATGATGCAAGCTCCCGAACTGTGGGCTGGTTCACAGTCTAGCCAAGCGCAAGCATCAGCACCAAAGGCAGGGTGGCGGCAGCCAACACGGTCTGCAGGGCGATGATGGTGGCCATCAGCGGTGCGTTACCGCCCATTTGCCGGGCCATTACATAGGAAGATGATGCGGTCGGCAGTGCCTGGAACAGCACCGCCACCACCGCTGCCTGGCCACCCAGGCCAAGCAGGCGGCACAAGCCCCAGGTGGTCAACGGCATGACCAGGAACTTGAATGCCGACGCCGCCATCAGCGGGCGCACCTGCTGGCCCAGGCGGGCGCCACCCAGGGCTGCGCCGACGCACAGCAGGCCCAGCGGCAGGGCGGCCTGGCCCAGGGCCTTGACCGTGGGTTCGATACCCGCTGGCAAGCCCAGCCCACTGGCGCGCAGCAGCAACCCGCCGGCGCAACCGACGATCAAGGGGTTGGCGAAGATGGCCCGCAACACCGTGGCCGGTGAGCTATGGCGGGCGCTGAAGCGGGCGAACACCAGCACGCAAAGCAGGTTGACCAGTGGCACGATGGCGGCGTTGGCCACCGCCGCCAGGGCGATGCCGGCGCTGCCGTAGATACCCGCTGCAAGGGTGGCGCCGATGTAGTTGTTGAAGCGGATGCCGCCCTGGAACACCGAGGTGAAGTCGGCACCGTCGTGGTTCATGGCGCCCTGGTACAGCACCAGCAGCACGGCCCCGGCCAGGGTCGAGAGCATCAGCACGCCAACCATGCCCAGCACCGGTACGCCATCGAGGTTGGCGGTGGCCAGGCCATGGAGGAACAGCGACGGCAGCAGTACGTAATAGCTCAGGCGCTCGGCGCCGGGCCAGAAGTTATCGGCGAGAAAGCCGCGCAGGCGCAGGAAAGTGCCCAGGGCAATCAGCAGGATGATCGGCAGCAGGGTAGTCAGCAGCAGGTGGAGCATGATCGACGTTCCGTGGTCGGGTACGGGCACAGACTACTGGTGCGGATCGATCTGTAAAAACGTTGTTTTCTGCACTGACCGTTGAGAAAAAATGCATGGTTGAAGTCGATACTGGCTCTTGTAGGAGCGGCCTTGTGTCGCGAAAGGGGAGCGAAGCGCCCCCAGGATATCGGCATCGCCACAAAATTGCCGGGGCCGCTTTGCGGCCCTTTCGCGACACAAGGCCGCTCCTACAAGGCCCTGCGAACCTTCACGCCTCCAGCGCAGTCTTCAGCACCGCGCTCAAATGCCGCCGCTGGCTCTTCTCATGCTCCAGCAACACCACGCGCCGGGTCAGCTGTGGTTCGCCAAATGGCAGGCAGGTAGCCGGTGGCAAGCGTTGCAGGTCGTCATCGGCCATGGGGATGATTGCCACACCCAGGCCCATCACCGCCATGCGCGCCAGCGCTTCCTGGCTGTCCAGCTCCATCTGCTCGCTCACCTGCAGATGCTGGCGGCGCAGCTCCTGCTCGATCTGCCGCCCGGCCCAGGCACGCTTGTCGAAGCGCAGGAACGGCTGGCTGGCCAGCAACTGCGGCACGCTTAGCCCGGCCAGGTCGGGGCTGGCGATGGCCCAGAAGCGGTCTTCGAACAACGGCGTGAAGTCCAGGCTTTGTGGGTAGGGGCTGACCGGCTCGGTGGTGATCGCCGCATCGAGTTCGCCGTCTTCCACCCGCCGTGCCAGTTCTGCCGACATGCCGGAGGCCACGCTGACATGCAACTGCGGATGGTGCGCCTTGATCCACACCAGCGCCTTGGGCAGGCGCCGCGCCAGCACCGTGTGGATCGCCCCCAGGCGCAGGCGGCCGCGCAGGCTCGGGCCGCTGGCCAGGGCGTCGGCCAGTTCGTCATAGCTAGCCAGGATGGTCTCGGCGCGGGCCACCGCCAACTGGCCGGCTTCGGTCAGCGACACCTGCCTGCGGCTGCGGTCGAACAAGCTCACCTGCAGTTCGTCTTCGAGGGTCTTGATGTGCAGGCTCACCGCCGAAGGGGTGAGGCTGAGCAGGTCGGCGGCACGCGCGAAGGTGCCGTGGCGGGCGATGGTCACCAGGGTGCGCAAGGCTTTGAGGGACATGCGGGTGAGGTCCGGTTTCAAGCTGACAGAGCTGCATTGTCAGGCCCGGCCCTATCGCCGGCAAGCCAGCTCCCACAGGTACGGCACCCTGTGGGAGCTGGCTTGCCGGCGATAGGGCCGGGGCAGGCAGCAATGTTCAACGCCCACCACGCCCATAAGCCTGGCTGATCCGGTCGATCACCATGGCCAGGGCGACGATCGCCAGCCCGGCCTCGACGCCTTGGCCGACATTCAGCGTCTGGATCCCCGACAGCACGTCCTCGCCCAGCCCGCGGGCGCCAATCATCGAAGCCACCACCACCATCGACAGGGCCATCATCACCGACTGGTTGAGCCCGGCCATGATGCTCGGCAGCGCCAGCGGCAGGGCGATGCGCCGCAACCGCTGCCAGCGGCTGGCGCCAAGACCATGGGCGGCTTGCAGCAGCGAAGGGTCGATCTGGCTCAGGCCCAGTTCGGTCAGCCGCACCAGCGGTGGCAAGGCATAGATCAGTGTGGCGAACACGGCGGGCACCTTGCCCAGGCCGAACAGCATCAGCACCGGGATCAGGTAAACGAAGGCCGGCAAGGTCTGCATCACATCCAGTACCGGCAACAGCAAGCGCTTCGCCAGCGGCCGGGCAGCCAGCAGGATGCCCAGCGGCACGCCCACCAGCACGCAGAGGCCGGTACTGACCAGCACCAACGCCATGGTCAGCAGCAGTTTGTCCCACAACCCGAGCATACCGATCAGGGCCAGCAGCGCCACCAGTACCGCGCTGCGCAGCACGCTGCGGCTGGCATGCCAGGCAAGCAGGCCGATCAGCAACAGCAGCAGCCACCACGGCAGCAGGCGCAGCAGGGTTTCCAGGCCGACCAGCAGTTGCAGCAACTGGTCCGAGACGCTGCGCAGGTGATCGCCGTAATGCAGTACCAGCCAGTCGACCAGGCGGTTGACGCTGTCGGCAAAGGAGAATTGCAGGGCCTCGGGGAAGCCGCCGCTCACAGGCTGGCCTCGACCTTGGTGGCAATGTCCGCAGGCAACCAGGCTTTCCACACCTCGCGGTTATCGCGCAGGAAGGTGAGGGCAGCGTCGCGGGACGGCGTTCGCTTTTCGCTCATGTCGGCCAGTGCCTTGTTCAGTCGGTCGATGGGCAGGTCGACCCGCTCGAACACGCTCACCAGCTCCGGGTAGCCCTCGCGAAAGGCCTTGGATACGCCAATCGACAACTTGGCCGGCAGCGAGCTGCTGCCCTTGGGCTCGGGGTTGCCGGCATCGGTGAGGGTGGCCCAGGCCTGGGCATCGAACGGCGGCTCTTGCAGGCGTATGAGCTTGTAACGCCCCATCAAAGGGGTCGGGTTCCAGTAGTAGAACAGCACCGGTTGGCCACGGCGGATGGCCGAGCCGATTTCGGCATCCATTGCAGCCCCGGAGCCACTGCGGAAGTTGGTATAGAGATCATTCAGCCCGTAGGCCTTGAGTTTCTGGCTGTTGACGGTTTCGGATGTCCACCCGCTGGGGCTATTCAGAAAGCGCCCTTTACCGGGTGACTCGGGGTCGCGGAACACCTGCGGGTAACGTTTCAGGTCCTCGACGCTGCGCAATTGCGGCGCCACGGGTTTCAGCTTGCGCGCGGCATCGCCCTCGATCACGTAGGCCGGCACCCACCAGCCTTCTTCGGCATTCTTGACCGTGTCGCCCAAGGCAAACACCTGGCCGGCCTGTTCTGCCTTGACCCAGGCGGGGCTGCGCCCGGCCCATTCCTCGGCGATTACCTGCAGGTCGTTGCGCGCCAGGGCCACTTCCATGCTGACGGTGCTGCCGGGCAGGGTGTCGGTGGTGTAGCCGTAGCCACGCTCCACGATCAGCCGCAGGATCTCGGTGGTGAGGGCACCGCTTTCCCAGCCGATGGCACCAAAGCGGATGGGCGTGGTGCGTTCTGCGGAGGCGGCGCTGTCGGTGCTGGCCAGGCCGACGGCGAGCAGCAGGCCGGCCAGCAGCGTCGGAATCTTTTTCATGGGGCCTCTTGGAGTGGCGCTACTGAGTTGCCGCAAGTGTAGACGACCGGCTCCAGGCCCGGCAGGAAGGCCGCTGCACGCGATTGGCAGCGGCCTGCAAGTGACTCAGACGCGGAACTGGTCCATCAGCGCCTGTTGCTGGTTGGCCAGGCTGTTCAGCGACTGGCTTACCCGCGCCGACTCGTTGGCCTGCCCCGACAGCGATTCGGTGACATCACGGATGGTTGCCACGTTGCTGTTGATTTCCTCGGCCACTGCGCTTTGCTCTTCGGCGGCCGAGGCGATCTGCAGGTTCATGTCGGTGATCACCGTCACTGCCTGGCCGATGCGCTGCAGCGCGGTGACTGCCTGGCCAACCTGCTGCACGCCGCTCTGGGCCTGGCGGTGGCTGTTGTCCATGGCCCCGACCACCTCGCGAGTGCCGTTCTGCAAGGCCTCGATCACCTGGCGCGTTTCTTCCACCGATTCCTGGGTACGCTGGGCCAGGTTGCGTACCTCGTCCGCGACCACGGCAAAGCCACGGCCGGCTTCACCGGCGCGGGCCGCCTCGATGGCGGCGTTGAGCGCCAGCAAGTTGGTCTGTTCGGCGATCGAGCGGATCACCTCCAGCACCGAACCGATCTTCTCGCTGTTCTGCGCCAGGCCCTCCACTTCGCTCATGGCGTTGCTCATGTCGGCGGCCAGGGCATCGATGCTGTGGGTGGTGCGGTCGATCACCGCCAGGCCTTCGCGGGTGGCCTGGTCGGCATCGCGGGCGGCCTGCGCGGCCTGGGCGGCGCTGCGGGCGACGTCCTGGGCGGTGGCACTCATCTCGTGCGAAGCAGTGGCCACCTGGTCGACCTGGCGGTACTGCTGCTCCATGCCGGCGCTGGTCTGGGTGGCAATTGCCGAAGACTGGTCGGCGGTGCCACGGGCGGCCTGCACCGAGCGTTTTACCTCGGCGATGGTCGGCTGCAGCTTGTCGAGGAAGCGGTTGAACCAGCCGGCCAGTTCGCCCAGTTCGTCCTGCTTCTGGTAGGTCAGGCGGCGGGTCAGGTCACCTTCGCCGCTGGCAATGTCCTTGAGCATGCTTGCCACGCCGAGGATCGGCCGGGTAACGCCGCGGGCCATCAGCCACACCATCAGCAGGCCGGCAATCGCCGCCGCCAGGCCCAGGCCAAGTTCCAGCAGGGTGCCGCTGGTGTTCAGCGCGTCCAGTTCCTGTTTCAGCGCTTCGGCCGGCCCGGTCAGGGCGTTTTCCGGCACATCCAGCAGCACGCCCCAAGGCTGGGCATCCGGAATCGGCTGGAAGGCGGCCAGCACCTTCAGGCGCTGCTGGTCGTGCACGATGGTCATCTTGCCGTCGGCCAGCTTGCGCACCAGTTCAGCACCCTTGGCGGTGTCGACCTGGTCGAAGCGCTGGGCCAGCTTGCTGGCATCGGCGCTGTAGCCGGCCAGCAGGCCGACCGGGCTGAGGATGCCGACCGTGGTGCGGCCTTCGTACAGGCTGCGGCTGGCCTCCTGGCTCAGGGCCTGCAGGCTGTTGAGGTTGATGTCGATGGACAGGGTGGCGATCACCTTGCCGTCGACTGCCAGCGGGAAGACGATGCTGGTCATCAGCACCTGCTGGCCATCGATGTCGTAGAAGTAGGGCTCCACCACGCACACCTTGCCGGATGTGCGCGGGCACACCCACCAGGTATTGGCTGGCTGGCCGCTGGGGCCGATCTCGGTGTTGGCCATGTCATGTTCGGGCAGGGCCATGGCCGTCAGCTGGCCGACACGCGGCTGCGACCAGTACAGGGCGAAGCGCCCGGTTTCGTTGCTGCCCAGTTCTGCCTTGCCGGCGAACAGGCTGTCCTTGTTGTCCAGGGCGTTGGGCTCGAATACCAGCGACAGGCCGAGCAGCTCAGGGTTGGCCTGCAGGGCGGCGCGCACCTGGCGGGTCATGTCCTCGCGCAGGTCGAAGGCGTCGAGAAAGCGCTTTTCCGCCTGCTCGCGCAGGAACAGCACCTGGCGGGCGAAACCGGCGCCGTACTGGTAGGCGTCCATGAACTGGCGGCGGATGTTCAGCGCCTGCACCTCGCCCTGCGACTCGATGCGCGACTGCGCCGACTCGGTCAGCATCTGCATGCTGCTGGCCTTGACCAGGTCCGAGCTGTGGTCCATGCGATACAGCGACAGGCCGACGAGCAGGGTGACGATGCCGGCCAGGCAGAGACCGGCGAGCAGGGTGATCTTCCACTGGATGGAAAGTTGTCGCAAAGGCATGGGGGTGGGTCCCTTGTAATAAGAGTGTGGCTGACGAATGTGTCGGCTGGCGCGGGCTTTTCTTTATTCAAACGTTCAATTTAATCCGCAGGCCGCGCGAGGCGTTGGTAATCCGCCGCAACATGGCGCTTTTGACATCTGCTGCCCACTGCTTCAGAGTGCGCGCTTTTTTTCTGTCGCAATGAGGTAAGCCAACCATGAATGCAGTGATCGCCGCGGTCGGCATCATGCTGATACTCAGCCTGTCCCGCGTGCACGTGGTCATCGCCCTGATCGTCGGGGCCCTGGCCGGTGGGCTGGTGGGGGGCCTGGGCATCGAAGGTACGCTCAAGGCCTTCAACGGCGGCCTCGGCGGCGGGGCCACGGTAGCCCTGTCCTATGCACTGCTGGGCGCCTTTGCCGTGGCCATCGCCAAGTCCGGCCTGGCCCATGCCTTGGCCGACCGCGCCCTGGCCATGATCGACCGCCAGGGCCATGCCAGTGGCGGCAAGGTCAAATGGTTACTGGTGGGCCTGATGCTGGTGGTGGCAGTGTCGTCGCAGAACATCCTGCCTATCCACATCGCCTTCATCCCCTTGCTGGTGCCACCGCTGCTGTACGTGCTGACCCGCCTGCGCATCGACCGCCGGCTGATCGCCTGCGTGATCACCTTTGGCCTGATCACCCCGTACATGTTCCTGCCGGTGGGCTTTGGCAACATCTTCCTCAACGAAATCCTGCTGGCCAACGTCGCCCGCGCGGGTGTCGACGTGAGTGGCGTGAATGTCACCCACGCCATGGCCATCCCGGCCGCTGGCATGCTGGCTGGCCTGTTGCTGGCGGTATTCGTCAGCTACCGCAAGAAGCGTGACTACGACCTGGCGCGCATCGAGCAGGTGGAGCAGGTGAGCGTGCAGTACAACCCGCTGACCCTGCTGGTGGCCGGGCTGGCGATTGCCTCGGCGTTCATCGTCCAGTTGTGGCTGGACTCGATGATCATCGGCGCCATGGTCGGCTTCCTGATCTTCTCGCTGTCGGGCATCGTGCGCTGGAAGGACACTGACGACCTGTTCACCGAAGGCATGAAGATGATGGCCATGATCGGCTTCATCATGATTGCCGCCTCAGGCTTTGCCGACGTGATGAAGGCCACCGGTGAGGTGAACAGCCTGGTGGAAACCTCGGCGCAGTGGATCGACCACAGCAAGGGCGTCGGTGCCTTGCTGATGCTGCTGGTGGGCCTGCTGGTGACCATGGGCATCGGCTCGTCGTTCTCCACCGTGCCGATCCTGGCCGCGATCTTCGTGCCGCTGTGCGTGCAGCTGGGCTTCGACCCGCTGGCCACCGTGTGCATCGTGGGTACCGCCGGTGCCCTGGGCGACGCGGGCTCGCCTGCCTCGGACTCGACCCTGGGCCCGACCTCGGGGTTGAACGTGGATGGCCAGCACCACCATATCTGGGACACCGTGGTGCCTACCTTCATCCACTACAACCTGCCACTGCTGGCGTTCGGCTGGTTGGCGGCGATGACGCTGTAAGACGGGGGGGCGTCAGCCCTTGTCGGGCGGCGGCGAGATGCGGTTGAGCACGGTGCTGCCGTCCTTGCTGCGGGTCAGGTAGACCGGCAGCACCTTGGGCAGGTTGTTGACCAGGCGCCCCACCTCACGGGTGTTGTAGATACCACTGATGCGGATGCGGCCGGTGCTGGCGTCGGCCAGCAGCAGCGGTGCGTCGAGGTAGCGGTTGATTATCGGCAGGGCCTGTTCCAGGCTCAGGTTGTCGAGCACCAGCTTGCCGTCGCGCCAGGCCAGGCTGTTGCCGTAGTCCTCGCTCTGCTCCAGTTGCGGCTCGAAGTCGCCCTTGTGATAGCTGGCCTGCATACCAGGGCCCAGGCGGTAGCCACCGGTGCTGCCGTCGCTGGATACCAGTACCGAACCTTCCACCAGGGTGACCTTTACCTGGTCCTGGTACTTCCACACGTTGAACTGGGTGCCGGTGACGCGGGTCTGGCCACGACCGGCATGCACGATGAACGGGTGGCTGCTGTCGTGCTGCACCTTGAAGAACGCCTCGCCACGCTTGAGCGTGACCTGGCGCTGGTCCTTGTAGTTGAGGTAGGTGAGCTCGGTGTTGAGGTTGAGCTGCACCGTGCTGCCGTCGCTCAGCTGCACGGTCTGCATGTGCGCGCCGGCTTCGAAGTGCTGGTAGCGATTGGGCAGCCAGCCTTGTTCCCAGCCCACCCAGCCGGCCAGCGGCAGCACTGCCAGGGCGATCGCGGCGGCGGATGCCAGCGGCCGCCAGTTGCGCTGGCGCGCGGCCTTTTGCAGCGGCGGGTTGAAGTCGATGACGGTGGCATTGCGCGGCAGCAGGTCTGCGGTTTGCCAGATTTCCAGCATCGCCTGGTATTCCTCGGCATGCCGCGGGTCGGCCGCCAGCCAGCGGGCGAACGCCTCGCGCTCGGCCACCGAGCAATCTTCGGCGTGCAGGCGCATGCACCAGTGCGCGGCGGCGTCGGTGATGGCATCGTCTGGGCTGGGATTGAGGCGGTCGTGGTTCATTGCGGCTCCGGGTTTTGCGCATTCTACCCTTGCTGGAGGGCTCCCGAGAACCGAGGTAATGGCGAATGACTATCAGTTGTGCCGGTTTTCGTCGGATTGGTGATGGTTTTTCAGCGTTTGAGAACCCTTCGCGCACAAGTACAGGGGCAGAAATACTGGGGCTGCTCTGCAGCCCATCGCCGGCAAGCCAGGCTCCCACAGGGGCTGCACAAGGTCTTGGGCCTGTGCGATCCCTGTGGGAGCCTGGCTTGCCGGCGATGAGGCCGGAGCAGGAAGATCAGAATTGTTCGGCTGTCATCCCATAAAGGCTGCCACTACCCGCCCGGATACTGGCCTCCAGCCCCAACCCGCGCGGCAAGACCCGCTGGAAGAAGAACTCCGCACACGCAAGCTTGGCCCCATGAAACGCGGCATCCTCGTCACGCCTGGCCAACGCCACCGCCGCCATCCGCGCCCACATGTAGGCGTACGCAGTCAGCCCGAACAGCTGCAGGTATTCCACCGCCACCGCGCTGACCAGGTTGGCATCCTCGCCGGCCCGCGCCCGCAGCCAGGCGCTGGTCGCCTCCAGCCGCGCCAGGCTCGCTTGCAGGGCTTCACGGTGCAGCGGCGCATCAACGCTGAAGGCCCGCACCTCGGCGGCAAAGCCGGCCAGCGCCTGGCCACCGTCGGCCAGCACCTTGCGCCCGAGCAGGTCGAGGGCCTGGATGCCGTTGGTGCCTTCATAGATCTGCGCGATGCGCACATCGCGCACCCGCTGCTCCTGGCCCCATTCGCGAATGTAGCCATGGCCGCCATACACCTGCTGGCCGAGCACACAGCTTTCCAGGCCGTTGTCGGTGAAGAACGCCTTGGCCACCGGCGTCAGCAGCGCCACCAGGCGCTGCGCATGTTCGCGCTCGCCGGCGTCTTCGGCGTAGCGCGCCAGGTCCAGCTGCTGGCCGACGTAGGCGGCAAACGCCCGCCCACCTTCGGTGAGGGTGCGCATGGTCAGCAACATGCGCCGCACATCGCCATGGTGGATGATCGGGTCGGCAACCTTGTCCTGTGCCTGCGGGCCGCTGGCGGCGCGGCTTTGCAGGCGCTCGTTGGCGTAGCGGGCGGCGCTCTGGTAGGACGCCTCGGCACAACCGATGCCCTGGATGCCGATGGACAGGCGCTCGTAGTTCATCATGGTGAACATCGCCGCCAGGCCCTTGTTCGGCTCGCCGACCAAGTAGCCGACGGCACCATCGAAGTTCATCACACAGGTGGCCGAGGCCTTGATGCCCATCTTGTGTTCGATCGAGCCGCAATGGGCGGCGTTGCGCGCCCCCAGGCGGCCATCGGCCTCGACCAGGTACTTGGGCACCAGGAACAGCGAGATGCCCTTGGCGCCGGTGGGCGCATCCGGCAGCTTGGCCAGCACCAGGTGGACGATGTTCTCGGTCAGGTCCTGTTCGCCGCCGGTGATGAAGATCTTGCTGCCGCTTATGCGATAGCTGCCGTCGGCCTGGGGCTCGGCGCGGCTGCGGATCAGCCCAAGGTCGGTGCCGGCATGGGGTTCGGTGAGGCACATGGTGCCAGCCCAGCGGCCTTCGTACAGGGGCGGCAGGTAGGTGGCCTTGAGTGTTTCGCTGGCGTGGGCATCGATCGCCAGGCAGCTGCCGGCGCTCAATGCCGAATACAGGCTGAAGCTGCAGTCGGCGGCGTAGAGCATTTCTTCGAACAGCACACCGAGCATTTTCGGCATGCCCATGCCGCCATATTCAGGATTGCCGCCCAGGCCGACCCAACCGCCTTCACGGTAGGTGTGCCAGGCCTCGCGGAAGCCGTCAGGGGTAGTGACTTCACCAGCGGTGAAGCGCACGCCTTGCTCGTCGCCGTTGCGGCTGAGCGGGGCAATCAGCTGGCCGGTGACTTTGGCTGCTTCCTCGAGGATGGCATCGGCGGTATCGGCGTCGATGCGCTCGGCCAGGGCGGGCAGGCGGGCCCACAGGGCCGGGGCGTTGAACACATCATGCAGGACGAAGCGCATGTCGCGCAGGGGGGCGGAGTAGGTAGTCATCGGGGGCTCTTGGAATAATGGAAACATGGGCTGGCCTCTTCGCGGGCAAGCCCGCTCCCACAGGTAAAGCACAGGGTGCGAGGCCGGTGCGGTCCCTGTGGGAGCGGGCATGCCCGCGAAGAGGCCACCACTGGATCAGAGGGCTTTGGCCCGGTCGCGCAGCACGTACTTCTGGATCTTGCCGGTGGAGGTTTTGGGCAGTTCGCCGAACACCACGGTCTTCGGCACCTTGAACCCGGCCAGGTGCTCGCGGCACCAGCTGGTGATGTCGGCTTCGCGGGTGTCTTCGCGGCCCGGCTTGAGGGCAATGAATGCGCACGGGGTTTCTCCCCATTTTTCATCCGGGCGCGCCACCACCGCGGCTTCCAGCACCGCCGGGTGCTTGTACAGGGCGTCCTCGACCTCGATGGTGGAAATGTTCTCGCCACCGGAAATGATGATGTCCTTGAGCCGGTCCTTGATCTCGACATAGCCGTCGGTATGCCACACGGCCAGGTCACCGGTATGGAACCAGCCGCCCCGGAAGGCTTCGGCGGTAGCCTCGGGGTTCTTCAGGTAGCCCTTCATCACCGTGTTGCCACGCATGAAGATCTCGCCCAAGGTGTTGCCGTCGCGCGGTACCGGCTCGAGGGTTTGCGGGTCGGCGACCATCAGGCCGTCGAGGGTAGGGTAGCGCACGCCCTGGCGAGACTTGATCCGTGCCCGCTCTTCCAGCGACAGGTCATCCCATTCGTCATGCCAGGCACACACGGTCACCGGGCCGTAGACTTCGGTCAGGCCGTAGGTGTGGGTGACCTGGATGCCCATCTCTTCCACTGCGCCGATGACCTTCGCAGGTGGCGCGGCGCCGGCGACCATGGCCTGCACCGGGTGCTCGATGGCCGCCTTGGCTGCCTCGGGCATGTTGACCAGGGCGTTGAGCACGATCGGCGCGCCGCACAGGTGGCTGACCCGGTGCTCGCGGATCAGGGTCAGGATCTTCTGCGGGTCGACCCGGCGCAGGAACACATGGGTGCCGGCCAGCGCGGTGATGGTCCATGGGTAGCACCAGCCATTGCAGTGGAACATCGGCAGGGTCCACAGGTACACCGGGCGATGGCCCATGCCCCAGACCATCTGGTTGCCCAGGGCGTTCAGGTAAGCGCCACGGTGGTGGTAGACCACGCCCTTGGGGTTGCCGGTGGTGCCGGAGGTGTAGTTGAGCGAGATCGCCTGCCACTCGTCATCGGGCCATTCCCAGGCAAAGTCCGGGTCGCCTTCGGCGAGGAACGCTTCATAATCCAGTTCGCTGACCGCACGGCCTTCGCCGTACTCCGGGTCATCCACATCCACCACCAATGGCGGGTGCTCGAGCAAGGCCAGGGCAGCCTCGATGACCGTGTGGAACTCGCGGTCGGTGATCAGCACCTTGGCCTCGCCATGCTGCAGCATGAAGGCGATGGCCTCGGCGTCCAGGCGTACGTTCAGGGTATTGAGCACGGCGCCGGTCATGGGCACGCCAAAATGGGCTTCGAGCATGGCCGGAATGTTGGGCAACATCACCGCTACGGTGTCGCCACGGCCGATACCCCGGCCCACCAGGGCGCTGGCCAGGCGCCGACAGCGTTGGTAGGTCTGCTGCCAGTTACGGCGGATGGCACCGTGGATCACCGCCGGATAATCGCCATATACGGCAGCGGTGCGTTCGATGAAACTCAGCGGGGTGAGGGCGACATGGTTGACGGCAGCGGGCATCAGGCCCTGGGCATAGATCGACATGCGGTAATCCTGTAGAGGAGGCAGGCACAACCTGTGCGCTTGACCCCCGGTGGCTGATTGTTAGCTCTGTTCAGGGTGCAGGGAGGCGGACGGTGGGCCGCTCCCCTTGTCGCAGTTTTACGCGAGTCGCTATGGTATTAGGAATATCGACTATAGCAATATAGTAAAACTACTATAACAACGAGCCGCCTACCGTGGACAACACTGCCTATCCCTTGCTCGCCAAGGACCCGCAACCCAGCCTGATGCTGGCCGGCGACGCCAGGCCGCTGGCACTCAACCCGGCGCTGCAGGCCTGGGTCGATGAAGGCCCGGCACTGGCCAGCTGGCTGCCGGGCAACTGCGCCGCCCTGGTGCGCGCCTGCCTGCGCCAGCGCCGGGCGATCGCCGATGTCGAGGTGCAGGTCGGTGAACGCATCGTGCTGTGGAGCTTCATCCCTGACGACCAGGGCCAGCAGGTGCTGGCGCGTGGCCGCGACGCCAGCGACGAGCGTCATGGCGCACGCGAGGCCAGCCGCGCCCGGCGCCTGTACCGGCTGATCATCGAGAACACCACCGACCTGATCTCCCGGCATAGTCCCGATGGCCGTTTTCTCGATGCCTCGCCGGCGGCATTCCGCCTGCTTGGCCTGTGGCCCGAGCAACTGCGCGGCATGGCCGTACATACCCTGCTGCACCCGCGCGAGCGCCGCCAGGTGCTGCGCCAGGCCGCCGCCGCCCTGGACCAGGACGGCTACCACACCATGACCTGCCGAGTGCGCCAGGCCGCAGGCGGCTACCGCTGGTTCGAGATCGCCAGCCGGGCCATCCGCGAAACCTACACCGGCGCGGTGGTGGAGGTGGTCAGCGTGTCTCGCGACATCACCCTGCGCATCGAGGCCCAGGAAAGCCTGGCGCACAGTGCCCGGCTGGCCACCTTGGGCGAGCTGGCTTCGGGCATTGCCCACGAGATCAACCAGCCGTTGGCCGCGGTGGTCAACTATGCCAACGCCAGCCAGCGTTACCTGCAGGGCCTGGAGCGCGACCCGCAGGCCCGAGAGCGGGTAGGGCAGGGCCTGCAGCGCATCAGCGAACAGGCCACCCATGCCGCCGAAGTGATCCGCCGCCTGCGCGCCTTCCTGCGCAAGGGGCCGCGCCGCCTGCAGGCGCTGGACGTGGCCGAGGTGGCCGGCGAAGCCATGCGCCTGTGCGCCTGGGAAGCCGCGCGTGATCAGGTGGTGGTCGAGCTGCGCATGAGCGCGCAGCTGCCCTTGGTGTATGCCGACCGGGTACTGCTGGAGCAGGTGCTGTTGAACCTGTTGCGCAACGCCATCGATGCCAACCGCGAGCAGCATGGCGAGCGGCCGTCACGTATCCTGCTGGGCGCTGCGCGCGATGGTGATGGCGTGCTGGTCGAGGTGGCCGACCAGGGCCCGGGCGTGGCGCCCGAGCGCCTGGATGAAATCTTCACGCCGTTCACCACCAGCAAGGCCGACGGCCTGGGCCTTGGCCTGAGCATGAGCCGCAGCCTGATCGAGGGCTTTGGCGGCAGCCTGTGGGCGCGAGCCGGTGACAATGGCGGTCTGGTACTGTGCTGCCGCCTGGCGGTCAGCAGGGGATAAGGGGAGATGGCGGTGCAAGCGAAAGTGTATGTGGTCGATGACGACCAGGGTATGCGCGACTCGACGGTGTGGTTGTTGCAGTCGGTGGGTTTGCAGGCCTTGCCGTTCGCCGGCGGGCAGGCGTTTCTCGACGCCTGCGTCGACGATGGGCCGGCCTGTGTGCTGCTGGATGTGCGCATGCCGGGGCTGGGCGGGTTGGCGGTGCAGCAGGCGATGCGCGAGCGTGGCCTGGGTTTGCCGGTGATCTTCGTCAGCGGGCATGCCGATGTGCCGATCGTGGTGCGGGCATTCAAGGCCGGCGCCTGCGACTTCATCGAGAAACCCTACAACGACCAGTTGCTGCTCGACAGCGTGCAGGCCGCGTTGGAAAGCGCCGGGCGGGCACGCCAGGACCACCAGGCGCTGGCCCGGGTGCAGGCGCGCATCGACGGCCTGACCCCGCGCGAGCGCGACGTGTTCGTGCCGTTGGCCCAAGGGTTGAGCAACCGCGAAATTGCCGAGCGGTTGGGCGTCAGTGTGAAGACGGTGGACCTGTACCGGGGGCGGGTGATGAAGCGGTTGCAGGCCGATAGCCTGGCGGAGTTGGTGGGCATGGCCATAGCCTGCGGGGCGGTGGAGGCACTGGGCCTGCGAACACCGTAGCAGGCCTTGACGCATGGCCCTGTAGGAGCGGCCTTGTGTCGCGATGGGGCGCGAAGCGGCCCCAGGTTTTGTGCCCCAGCAGAAATTGCCGGGGCCGCTTTGCGGCCCATCGCGACACAAGGCCGCTCCTACAGGGGCAGCGCAAGGGGCAGAAATCATGAAATTTTCCATAGCAACCTAATCAAGGCTTTGACATTCACTGCCTAGGCAGTAATATTTCCACACAATTACCCGAGCAGTCTCCGATGGCCCATTTCTCTCCCGAAAACTTCCAGACCTGCGCCATCGGCATGCTGCTTGGCCGCGCGGCGATCCTGAAGGACCGCATTCTCGACTGGCACCTCGAATCCGAAGGCGTCACCGCCGCGCAGTTCAAGGTGCTGATCATCGTCACCCAGTACCAGGTGGACACCCCGGCCGAGCTGTGCCGGTACCTGGGCCTGGACAGCGGATCGATGACCCGCATGCTCGACCGCCTCGAGCAGAAGGAACTGATCGTGCGCAACCGTTGCGCCGACGACCGTCGCCAGGTGCGCCTGGCGCTTACCGCCGATGGCCAGCGCCTGGCTGACCGCCTGCCGGAAATCGGCGCGGCGGCCATGAACGAGCTGTGCGGCGCGCTGGCACCCGAAGAGCTCGCGACCCTGGAAGGCCTGCTGGCCAAGGTCCTGCTCGCTGCCGGCGACCCGTTGACGATCCGCCGCTTCGGCGATCGTTGATCCCTGTCACGAATTATCCAAGGTATTGCCATGGCCACTCCCGCAGACACCCCGACTCCCTCCGCCGCGCCCGAACCGTCGCGCAAGCGCAAGGCCTGGCTGCTTGGCCTGGTGTTGCTGCTGATTCTTGCCGGCGTCGGAGCCTGGGCCTGGTACAGCCTGGTCGGGCGCTGGCACGAAAGCACCGACGATGCCTACGTCAACGGCAACGTGGTAGAGATCACCCCGCTGGTCACCGGCACCGTCACCAGCATCGGTGCCGATGACGGCGACCTGGTCCACGCCGGCCAGGTATTGCTGCAATTCGACCCGGCCGACAGCCAGGTGGCCTTGCAGGCCGCCGAAGCCAGGCTGGCGCGCAGCGTGCGCCAGGTGCGCGGGTTGTACAGCAACGTCGACGCGCTCAAGGCCCAGCTGGAAACCCGCCAGGCCGAGCTGCGCAAGGCCCGCCAGGACTTCAACCGGCGCAAGGTACTGGCCGACAGCGGCGCGATAGCTGCGGAAGAATTGTCCCATGCCCGCGACGACCTGAGCGTGGCCGAGGCCGCCGTCAACAGTGCACGCCAGCAGCTCAGCACCAGCAGCGCGCTGGTCGACGACACCGTGGTGTCCTCGCACCCCGAGGTGATGGCCGCCGCCGCCGACCTGCGCCAGGCCTACCTCGACCATGCCCGCACCACCTTGGTGGCACCGGTAACCGGCTACGTTGCCAAGCGTACCGTGCAGCTGGGCCAGCGCCTTCAACCGGGTACCGCGACCATGGCGGTGATCCCGCTGGACCAGGTGTGGATCGATGCCAACTTCAAGGAAACCCAGCTGCGCGACATGCGTATCGGCCAGCCGGTGCAGATCAGCGCCGACCTGTACGGCAGCGAGGTCAGGTACAGCGGCACGGTCGACAGCCTTGGCGCTGGTACCGGCAGCGCCTTCGCCCTGTTGCCGGCGCAGAATGCCACCGGTAACTGGATCAAGATCGTCCAGCGCGTGCCGGTACGCATCCACCTCAGCCCCGACCAGCTCAAGGACCACCCGCTGCGTATCGGGCTGTCCACCGTGGTCGAGGTCGACCTGCACGACCAGAGCGGCCCGACCTTGGCCCAGCAGCCACCGCAGCAGGCCAGCTATACCACCCAGGTGTATGACCGCCAGCTGGTCGAAGCTGACAACCTGATCGCCCGGCTGATCCACGAAAACAGCGCAACCGGCAAGACGGCCCAGCGATGAGCAACAACGCTGCTGCCCAGTTCACGCCGCCGAGCCTGCTGCTGACCACCATCGGCCTGTCGCTGGCGACGTTCATGCAGGTGCTCGACACCACCATCGCCAACGTGGCCTTGCCGACCATTTCCGGCAACCTGGGGGTGAGCTACGAACAGGGCACCTGGGTCATCACCTCGTTCGCGGTGAGCAACGCCATCGCCTTGCCGCTCACCGGTTGGCTCAGCCGACGGTTTGGCGAGGTGAAGCTGTTCATCTGGGCCACGCTGCTGTTCGTGCTGGCCTCGTTCCTGTGCGGTATTGCCCAGTCGATGCCGGAGCTGGTCGGTTTTCGCGTGTTGCAGGGTGTGGTGGCCGGGCCGTTGTACCCGATGACCCAGACTTTGCTGATCGCCGTCTATCCCCCGGCCAAGCGCGGCATGGCCTTGGCGCTGCTAGCGATGGTCACGGTGGTGGCGCCGATTGCCGGGCCGATTCTCGGCGGCTGGATAACCGACAGCTACAGCTGGCCGTGGATCTTCTTCATCAACGTGCCCATCGGCCTGTTCGCCGCCGCCGTGGTCCGCCAGCAGATGCGCACCCGGCCGGTGGTCACCAGCCGCCAGCCGATGGACTACATCGGCCTGCTGACGCTGGTCATCGGCGTTGGCGCCTTGCAGGTGGTGCTGGACAAAGGCAACGACCTGGACTGGTTCGAATCGTCGTTCATCATTGCCGGAAGCCTGGTCTCGCTGGTGTTCCTGGCGGTGTTCGTGATCTGGGAACTGACCGACCGTCACCCGGTGGTCAACCTGCGCCTGTTCGCGCACCGCAACTTCCGCGTGGGCACCATCGTGCTGGTAGGGGGCTATGCCGGGTTCTTCGGCATCAACCTGATCCTGCCGCAGTGGCTACAGACGCAGATGGGCTATACCGCTACCTGGGCCGGCCTGGCGGTGGCGCCGATCGGCCTGTTGCCGGTGCTGATGTCGCCGTTCGTGGGCAAGTACGCGCACCGCTTCGACCTGCGTGTGCTGGCCGGGCTGGCGTTCCTGGCGATCGGCAGCAGCTGCTACATGCGTGCCGGGTTCACCAGCGAGGTGGACTTCCAGCATGTGGCGCTGGTGCAGTTGTTCATGGGTATTGGCGTTGCGCTGTTCTTCATGCCGACCTTGAGCATCCTGCTGTCCGACCTGCCACCGCAGCAGATCGCCGATGGCTCGGGCCTGGCGACCTTCCTGCGTACCTTGGGCGGCAGTTTCGCGGCGTCGCTGACCACCTGGATCTGGATTCGCCGGGCGGACCAGCACCATGCCTACCTGAGCGAGCACATCAGCCAGTTCGACCCGGCCACGCGGCATACCCTGGAGCAGCTGGGCGGGGCCAGCCCGCTGAGCTATGCGCAGCTGGAGCAGATACTCAACGGGCAGGCGTACATGATGTCGACGGTGGACTACTTCACCCTGATGACCTGGGTGTTTGCCGGGTTGATCCTGCTGGTGTGGTTCGCCAAACCGCCCTTTACCGCCAAGGCGGGGCCGGCGTCGGCAGGGCACTGAGCCGGGCCAGAACAAGGCCCAGGCTCTTTGCCAAATGCCATGTCAGGCACTCGCTGCTGCGTACCAGGGCCGCTGCATGCGCAGCACCAACCGGTCGATCTGCGGCACCAGCAGGTTGCCGGCCAGCACAGCGAAGCAGAGGCCATCGGCGTAAAGCCCGAACTCGCGAATCAGCTCGGTCAGCGTGCCGACGGTCACGCCGAAGAGGATGCGACCGGCGCGGGTATCGGGGCTGGTGACCGGATCGGTGGCGATGAAGAAGGCGGTGAAGAGATAGCCGCCGAGGCTGAGGTTGTAAACGGCTTCCTGCAGGCTGTGGCCGGCAGCCATGCACAGCAATACTGTGCTCGCGATCATCGCCAGCGGAATCTCGATGCGGATCACCCGCAGCGAAGCCAGCAGCAAACCGCCGGCAATGTAGCCGAACCCCGACAGATTGTGGGTGACATGGGTGAACTCGTTCTGCGCCAGTTGCGTGGCGCCGGCGAACGCATCGAGATCCAGGCGCGGCACCAATTGTAGCTGTTGCAGCAGAACCGCCTTGGCGTCCAGGGCTGCGGTCCAGGGGGCATGGTTCGATGGCGCGGGGTACAACTGCTGGTAGAAGCAGATGGCAACCACCCCCAGGCCAACCATGGCAGGGTTGAGGCGGTTGCGACCAAGGCCTCCACTGGCGTGCTTGCATAGTGCCAGAGCAGCAAAACTGGCCAGGGCGATCATCCACAACGGCACCATCAGCGGCAATGCCCGAGCCAGTATCAGGCCCAGCACCAGCCAGCTGAGGTCGCTCAAACCCTTGCGTACGTCATGCCCGCGCAGGCGCAGCAGGGCGGCTTCGAAGCCCAGGGCAAACAGCACGCACCAGAACACCTGCAACCAGACCACGACGCCGAATTGCCAGGCATACAGGGCGGTGCCCGGCAGCAGGCACAGGACGACCAGCAGCATCACCGTGCGCAGCCGTTGCGGGATGGGGTGGCGTATCAGGCTCATGCGCGGACCTCCGTCTTGCTTTGGCGGAAGCGTTCGCGCAGCGGGATATTGCTTGGGCAGATGCTGCTGCAGCTGCCGCATTCGATGCAGGCGTCCAGGCGCAGTTCCTGCAGGCTGGCCTTGTCCAGGCGCTCGGCGGCAGCGTAGAGGTCCAGCGGCCGCAGCGACATCGGGCAGACATCCACACAGCGCGTGCAGCGAATGCAACTGCTGGCGGGGCGAGCAGCCGGCAGGTAGCGCTCGGCGCCGAAAATCAGGCAACTGCTGGTCTTGCTGACGAAGGCGTTGGCGTCCGGTAGCGGCTGCCCCATCATCGGGCCACCCACCTGGGTCAACTGCCCTGTGGGGGACGCGCCAGCAATCGCGCGCAGTTCGCTGACCGGGTAACCCACCGGCACCCGAACATTGCCGGGGCGCTCGCAGTCACCTGTCAGCGTCAGCACGCGGCTGGTCAGTGGTTCGTCCTGGAAGACGGCCCGGCCCAGCGCGTAGAGCGTTGCGACATTCAGGGCGAGGACGCCGATATCGGCGGGGCGGCTCCCCGGGGCCAGGTTGCGGCCACTGAGGCTCTTGATCATCAACGGCTGCCCACCTGCCGGGTAACGCTCCGGAAGTGGACAAATCTCGACCCGGGTGCGCGCCTGGCGTGCGGCGGCACGTAACGTGGCCATCGCCTCCGGCTTGTTGGTTTCGATGCCGAAACGGGTTGCCGTTATTCCCAGCAGCGCGGCGACATAGTCGGCGGCCTCGATCAACGCTTCGGCATTCTCACGCATGAGGCGGTCATCGCAGGTAAGGAAGGGCTCGCATTCGGCACCGTTGATCAGCAGCAGGTCGGGCTGCTGTGCGCCGGCCAGCTTGAGGGCCGTGGGGAAACCCGCACCACCAAGGCCGACTATGCCCATCTGCAATGCGCGCTCGACCAGCGCCTCTGGCGTTTGCGGCAGGCCCGGTGCCGGGCGTTCGAGCCACTCGTCCAGGCCATCTGCGTTCAGGATGACGGCCATGACTGGCTCGGCCGAGTCGGCCGCGAAGACGTGATCGATCCGGTCCACGATGCCGGAGGTACTGGCATGCACCCAAGCGGTGGTGGTGTCGCCAATACCGATCACTTCGCCCTTGCGCACATGCTGCCCCGGCTGCACGCAAGGCTGGACAAACCGCCGACCCCGCCCGAGCGGAATCGCCAGCTGGATTTTACCGACCGCGACCGAGGCAACCGGCGTGGCGTTGGATAGTTCCTTGTATCCCCTGAGCTCGATCCCTCCGTGCCAACTACGCTGAGAGGATGAGGCGATGGCCAGCAGACGGCGCCAGAAAGGTTTCTGTTGCGGCTGACGCTGGGCGCGGATGCGGCTCTGCAGGCGTTCGACGCTCTGCAACGAATGGCTAGACATGTAATGTCCTCCAATTTTTGGGCAAAGAACGCCCCTGTGCGCTTATGCACATGGTTGTTTTATTGCTTCCGGGACGTTAAGCGGAAAGGGAGGGGGATGAATGATCACCCGCGCAGATCAGAGTGTTCGATGAGGAGTTTGTTCGGTTTTTGACCAGGTTTGCTGATGAACGGTAGGCCAATTGCCATCTCGCAACTCTGGTGAAATAGCCTGCGCCGCGAACGGGCGGCCAGAGTCTGCGAGGTGTCCAATGATGCGCGCAACCCTGCTGGTGATGCTGGTGACGTTGCTGTATGGCTGCGGCGACAGGATTGAACGCTTTGGCGGGCCGACCATGGGGAGTACGTATTCGATCCAGTACGTACCCACTGCACAGACGCCCGATTCACGGCAAGTAAAGGCCGAAGTCGAGCTTGTTCTCCAGGCCCTCGACAAGCAGTTCTCCAACTGGCGCGGCGATTCCGTGGTTTCCCGCTTCAACAACCTGCCGGCCGGCGCCTGTCAGGCAGTGCCGCAAGAGATGCAGCAATTGCTGGTGTACGGTGTTTCTCTGTTCCGCCAGAGTGGCGGGGCTTTCGACCTGACGGTCTTGCCCTTGATGAACCTCTGGGGCTTCGGCCCACAGTCACGCGGCAGGCAGGTGCCGGATGCCAGCACGCTGGCGCGGGAGCAGGCACGGGTAGGCCTGCAGCACTTGCACCTGGATGGAGAAACGCTGTGCAAGGATGTGGCGGCGCAGCTGGATTTCGACAGCATGCTCGCCGGTTATGCAGTGGATCGGGTGGGTGACAGGCTTGCGGCCCTGGGTATCCAGGCCTATCTGGTCGAGATCACCGGCGAACTGAAGGGGGTTGGCCGCAAACCGGATGGCTCGCCCTGGCGCATCGCCCTCGAGGTACCTAGTGGTGGGGGCGAACAGCAAGTGGAGCGCGCCATCGCCCTGGATGGCTACGGCGTTGCCACCGCCGGCGATTACCGCAACTATTTCGAGGAAGGTGGCCAGCGTTATTCGCACACCTTCGATCCCCGTGTCGGCAGGCCGGTCAAGCACGCGCTGGCGGCAGTGTCGGTGGTCGACCCTTCGGTGTTGCGTGCCGATGCCCTGGACACACTGTTGATGGTGCTGGGCCCGGAGGAAGGCTATGCCTTCGCCGAGCGGAATGAAATCGCTGCCTACTTCATCATGCACCAGGGGCTGGGTTTCGTTGCGCGGGCGACGCCGCGGTTCGAGACGTTGTTTCCCGGGCAAGGCAAACCCACGCAGTAGCAGAAGGAAAGGTCATTCCCACGCGCTGCCTTTTCCCCTATTGTCGATGCTCCCTTTCCAAACGATTGGCAGACCCATGGAGCAAGTCATAGTCATCACCGGTGCCAGCCGCGGCATCGGCGCCGCCACGGCGCTGCTGGCCGCCCGTCAGGGCTACCGCATCTGCATCAACTACCACGCCGACGACCAGGCCGCCGAGGACATCCTCGGCCAGGTCCGAGCCCTGGGCGCCAAGGCCATCACCGTGCGCGCCGACGCCAGTGTCGAGGATGAGGTCATCCAGCTGTTCCAGCGCGTTGACGAAGAACTCGGCCCGGTCACCGCGCTGGTAAACAACGCAGGCACCATCGGCCAGCAAAGCCGGGTTGAGGACATGTCCGAATTCCGCCTGCTCAAGGTCATGAAGACCAACGTCGTCGGCCCCATGCTCTGCGCCAAGCACGCACTGAAGCGCATGGCACGCCGGTACGGCGGGCCGGGCGGGGCCATCGTCAACGTGTCGTCGGTGGCCGCCCGCCTGGGCTCGCCCAACGAATACGTGGACTATGCCGCTTCCAAGGGCGCCCTCGACACCTTCACCATTGGCCTGGCAAAGGAAGTGGCAGGCGAGGGCGTGCGGGTAAATGGTGTGCGGCCAGGCTATATCCATACCGGGTTCCACGCGCTGTCGGGCGACTCCGACCGGGTCAGCAAGCTCGAGCCCGGCTTGCCCATGGGCCGCGGCGGGCGCCCCGAGGAAGTGGCCGAGGCCATCCTCTGGCTGCTCTCGGACAAAGCCTCGTACTCCACCGGCAGCTTCATCGACCTGGGCGGCGGGCGCTGAACGCGCCGGTCAATCCTGCAGCAGCGTGCGTACCCGTTCGGCCAGCACTGCCAGCTCGAACGGCTTGGTCAGCACCTGAGTGCCTTGCAGCAACTGGCCGTCACTGAGCGCCGCGCTTTCGTCGTAGCCGGTGATGAACAGTACCTTGAGGTCGGGGTGGCGCTCGCGGCAACGTTCAGCCAACTGGCGGCCATTCAGGCCGCCGGGCAGGCCGATATCGCTCAACAGCAGGTCTGGCCGCTCGCCAGCTTGCAGGTGAGCGAGGGCGGCCGGGCCGTTCTCGAATGCATCGACCCGATAACCCAGTTCTTCCAGCACCTCGCAGACGACCACGCGCAAGGCGGCCTGGTCTTCGACCAGCAGGATACGCTGCGTGGCGCTGCTGCTTTTTTCCAGCAGTGTGCGCGGTGGCCTGGGTGCCGGGGCTTCGGGGTGCTGGTGGTGGCGGGGAAGCAGCAGCTCGATGCGGGTGCCTTTGCCCAGTGTCGACAACACCCGTAGCTGCCCGCCCGACTGGCGCACGAAACCATAGGTCATCGACAAGCCCAGGCCAGTGCCCTGGCCCATCGGCTTGGTGGTGAAGAACGGGTCGACGGCGCGCTCGGCCACCTCCGCCGACATGCCCTTGCCGTTGTCGCTGATGCTCAGCCGTACGTATTCGCCAGCTGGCAGTTCCAGTGCACGGGCTTGCTGGTCGTCGAGCAGCAGGTTGTCACCGAGGATATCGATCACGCCGCCGGCAGGCATGGCATCGCGGGCATTGATGCACACGTTGAGCAGGGCGCTTTCCAGTTGCGGCGGGTCGATGAAGGTCGGCCATAGCTGGCAGGGGAATTGGCTGGTCAGGGTGATGGAGGGGCCGATGGTGCGGCGCAGCAGCTCTTCCATGCCGCCCACCAGCGTGGCCACCTGCGTGGAGCAGGGCTGCAGGGTCTGCTGACGGGAAAATGCCAGCAGCCGGTGTACCAGCGAAGAGGCCCGCTGCGCCGAGCCGTTGGACAGCTTCAGCAATGGCTCCAGGGCGTCGAAACGGGATTGCTGCAGGCGTTGGCGCATCAGCTCCTGGGCACTGAGGATGCCGCCCAGCAGGTTGTTGAAGTCGTGGGCGATGCCGCCACTGAGCTGGCCGACCGCTTCCATCTTCTGTGCCTGGCGCAGGGCTTCCTCGGCCTTGGCCTGTTCTGCCAGTGCCGCATTCACCCGTTGTTCCAGTTCCTCGTTCAGGCGCTGCAGGGCCTGCTCTGCCCGTCGGCGTGCAGTGACGTCCTTGAACAGTACCGCCACCTGGCGCTTTTCGGCAGGCTCTACGCGGAAGGTGGTCACCGACAACACATGGCCGGTGGCGACCAGTTCCTGCTCGAAATGCAGCGGCTCGCCCGTGCGCAGCACCGCGCCATAACGGGCGACCCAATCGTCGGCCTCATCGGGCACCATCTCGCGCAGTTTCTGCCCGACCACGTTGGGGATGCCGGCGTGCTTGGCATAGGCCGCATTGGCCAGCACATGCACATAGTCGCTCAGTGGGCCGTGCGGGCCGTCGAAGAACTCGATGATGCAGAAGCCTTCGTCCATGGTGTCGAAGAGCGAGCGGTAGAAGTCCTGATCGTGTTGCTGATGGCTTGCCAGGCGGGCTTCCAGCAGCGCGTTCTGTTGCTGCAGGGCTTCGACTTGTTGGCGCAGTGAAAGCAGGTCGCGGGAGGGCATGCCGACGTCCGACAGTGGATGAAGCCCAGACTTTAGCGTGTTCGGCAACAGGCGAATAGCCAGTCAACGCGGGTGTGACGCAATGCCCAACAGGCGCTCGATCCGTTCGCCGAGGGTGTTCAGGTCGAGGGGTTTGTGCAGCAGTTCGGTGCGCCTGCCGGGCCGGGCACAGTGCACCGTTTCGGCAGTCTCGTAGCCGATAATCAGCAATACCGGGGCATCCGCCACAAGGTCCTGGCAGGCCTCTGCAAGCTGGTAACCGTCGAGTCGCCCAGGCAGGCCGACATCGGTGATCAGCAGGTCCGGTGGCGGCCCTTTCTGCAACGATTCCAGAGCCCGGTGGCCACTCTCGAAAGCCTGCACCTGATAGCCCAGTTCCGTCAGCACTTCGACCAGTACCAGGCGCAGGGCCGGTTGGTCCGCCACCAGCATGATCCGGTGCATCCGCGGCTGCAACGTCGCGGTGGCGGATGTGGCTGGCTCGCCGTGGCCGGTTGCGCAAGCGCTCTGGTCACGGGGCAGGTACAGGTGAACGCAAGTGCCTTGCCCGGTGACGCTGTCGATCAGCAACTGCCCCCCGGACTGGCGAACAAAACCATAGGCCATGGACAATCCCAAGCCAGTGCCCTGGCCCAGCGGCTTGGTGGTGAAGAAGGGCTCGAAAGCGTGTTGCAGCACCTCACTGGGCATGCCCACGCCGGTGTCCTCGACACGAATGTGCAGATAGTGCCCCGTCGGCAGGTCCAGGCGCTTGGCCTCGGCCGCTGCGAGATCGGCGTTTTCACAACCGATGCGCAAGGTGCCGCCCAGCGGCATGGCGTCACGGGCATTGATGCACAGGTTGAGCAGAGCGTTCTCCAGCTGCTGCGGATCGATGCGGATCGACCATTGCGCGGCCAGCGTGCGGTCCTGGAAGTCAATGTGCGGGCCGGTCGAGCTGCGGATCAGGTCATGCATGTCGGCGACCAGGCGGTGCACATCCACCGCTTGTGGCATCAGCGTCTGTTGGCGCGAAAAGGCCAGCAACCGCTGCACCAGGGCTGCGGCGCGCATTGCGTTGCTGCGGCCGAGCCCGAGCATGCGGGCGGTGTCGGCAAGGCGTTGCTCGCCCAGGCGCTGCTCTGCAAGCTCCAGCGCGCCAAGCAGGCTACCCAGCAAGTTGTTGAAGTCGTGGGCGATGCCGCCGGTCAACTGGCCGACCGCCTCCATTTTCTGCGACTGGCGCAGGGCCTCTTCGGCCTGGCGCAGGCGTCCCTGCTCGGCCATGCGCTCGGTGATGTCATAGGCGAACAGGTACCCGCCCTGGACTTGCTGTTGTGCATCGAGCAATGGGTGATAGCGGATTTCGTAATGGCGGGGGGCATCGGAGGGGCCGAGTGAGATAGTGTCGATGAAGGCTTCGCCGGCCAGCACGCGTGGCCACACCGGTGCCAGGCGGCCCATGATGTCAGGGTGGTTGAGCAGAATTTGTGGCACGTAATCGCCGATCTGCGGCACGAAGCCCCGGTAATGCTCGAAGGTTTCCCGGGCCGTGCGGTTGATCGCGACCAGGCGCATCTCGCTGTCGGCGGCAAACACGTTGGCCAGGCTGTTGTCGAGCAGTTCGCCCAGTAGCTGGATGTGGGCCTGTGCAGTGTCGTCGCGCTCTGCCAGGCGAGCTTCCAGTTCTGCGACACGCGCTTGCAGTTGTGCCAATGACGGGAGCGAGTCTGCTTGCATGGCGAGGGCCCGGTGAGCGGATCGGGCAACTATAGCCGCCCACCGGGGCACCAGCCATCAGAACGAGCGGATGATCCGCCCCAGGGTTTCCATGGCCTGTTCGGCATCCTCATGCCAGGGGCTGCCGTAGTTCAGGCGGATGCAGTTGCCGAAGCGCCGGGTGGGCGAGAAGATCGGCCCGGGGGCGATGCTAATGCCTTGAGCCAAGGCCATGTGGAACAGCTTGAGGGCGTCCATCTGTTCGGGCAGCTCCAGCCACAGGAAGTAGCCGCCGGACGGTTGGCTGACCCGCGTCTGCGCCGGAAAGTGCCGGGCGATGGCCGCCAGCATGTTGGCCTGCTGGCCTTCCAGGGCATAGCGCAGCTTGCGCAGGTGGCGGTCGTAGCCGCCGTGCTGCAGGTAGTCGGCGATGGCCGCCTGGGCCGGCATCGAGGCGCACAGCGAGGTCATCAGCTTGAGCCGCTCGATCTTCTGTGCAAAGCGCCCGGCTGCCACCCAGCCGATGCGGTAGCCAGGTGCCAGGCTCTTGGCGAACGAGCCGCAGTGCATCACCAGCCCCTGGGTGTCGAAGGCCTTGGCCGGTTTGGGTGCCTGTTGCGCGTAGTACAGTTCGGCGTACACGTCGTCTTCGATCAATGGCACCTGATGACGCGCCAGCAGCTCCACCAGTGCCTGCTTTTTCGCCTCCGGCATGCTGGCGCCCACCGGGTTCTGGAAGTTGGTCATGCACCACACGGCCTTGACCGGGTGTTTCTCCAGCGTTTGCGCCAGCACGCCCAGATCCATGCCTTCGCGCGGGTGCACAGGAATTTCCACGGCCTTTAGCTTGAGACGCTCCAGTACCTGCAGGCAGGCATAGAACGCGGGGGCTTCGATGGCCACCAGGTCACCGGGCTGGGTGACGGCCTGCAGGCACAGGTTCAGGGCTTCCAGCGCGCCGTTGGTGATCAGCAGCTCCTCCATCGGCAGCATCAGCCCGCCAACCATGTAGCGCAGGGCAATCTGCCGGCGCAGCTGCGGGTTGCCGGGTGACAGGTCGGTCACCACCATGCGCGGGTCCATGCTGCGGCTGGCGCTGGCCAACGAGCGCGACAGGCGTTGCAGCGGAAACAGCTCGGGGCTGGGGAAGGCCGAGCCGAACGGCACGGTGTTGGGGTCCTTGATCGAGTCGAGAATCGAGAACACCAGCGCGCTGACGTCGACATCGGTGGACTCGCTGACCGGCTGCAATGCCTGCGGCTCGCTGAACTGGCGCGGTGCGTGGGCGTTGACGAAGTAGCCCGAGCGCGGCCGGGCGCGGATCAGCCCGCGCCGCTCCAGCAGGTAGTAGGCCTGGAACACGGTGGACGGGCTGACCCCGTGGGTCTGGCTGGCATAGCGCACCGAGGGCACGCGCTGGCCGGGGCCCAGCACCCCGGAGCGGATCAGTTCGGCGATGTCGTCGGCAAAGCGTTCGTAGCGTTTCATTCTGGCCTTCTGTCGAAGCCTGGCAGGCAAGGTGGAATCAGTGTAAGGGATCAACGGTTCATCGGCGCGACGAAGCGGCTGTGGGCCACGCTGCGGATGGCGGGGTCGTCGCGCTCGCTTATTTCGAAGCTCAGCGTCTGCGAGCTGCTGACCGGGCGCTCGGCGAGCATCGCCACCGACACCGGCAGTTCACTCATTTCACCGGCCGGGATCACGAAGGAGGTCTTGCCCTGCAGGCTGAAGCCGTCGGCGTCCAGCAGGCGCAGCTCATAGTGCCGGGTGCTTTCGGTCTTGTTGATGACCTTGAGCAGGTAGATGTTCTCGATCTGGCCCTGGGCATTCTCGCGGAACAGGCCGCGGTCCTTGATCACGTCCAGCGACACCATCGGGCGCAGCTGCAAGGCCACCACCAGTGCCGCGATCATCACCCCAAGCGCGGCGGCGTAGCCCAGCAGGCGTGGGCGCAGCCAATGGGTGGTGCCACCTTGCAGGCTGCGTTCGGACTTGTAGCCGATCAGGCCACGGGCGTAGCCCATCTTGTCCATTACCCCGTCACAGGCATCGATGCACGCCGCACAACCGATGCACGCCATTTGCAGGCCGTCGCGGATATCGATGCCGGTGGGGCACACCTGCACGCACAAGGTGCAGTCGATGCAGTCGCCCAGGCCCTGGGCGCGGAGGTCACTGCCTTTCTTGCGTGGGCCACGGGCTTCGCCGCGACGCGGGTCATAGGCGACCGCCAGGGTGTCCTTGTCGAACATCACGCTCTGGAAGCGTGCATAGGGGCACATGTGCAGGCACACCGCTTCGCGCAGCAAGCCGGCATTGATGTAGGTGGCGGCGGTGAAGAACAGCACCCAGAACAGCGCGACGCCGCCCAGTTGCAAGGTGAACAGTTCCGCGGCCAGTGGGCGGATCGGGGTGAAGTAGCCGACGAAGGTCAGCCCGGTGAGCACGCCAATGGCCAGCCACAGGCTGTGCTTCAGCGTGCGACGGGCCAGTTTGTTCAGGCTCCAGGGCGCGGCGGCCAGCTTGATGCGCTGGTTGCGGTCGCCCTCGGTGACCTTTTCGCACCACATGAACAGCCAGGTCCAGGTGCTTTGCGGGCAGCTGTAGCCGCACCACACGCGGCCGGCATACACGGTGATGGCGAACAGGCCGAAGGCGCAGATGATCAGCAGCGCCGACAGCAGGATGAAGTCCTGCGGCCAGAAGGTGGCGCCGAAGATGTGGAATTTGCTGTTGCCCAGGTCCCACAGCACGGCCTGGCGGCCGTTCCAGTTCAGCCAGGCGGTGCCGAAGAACAGCACGAACAGGGCGCCGGCGAAGCCGATGCGCAGGTTGCGGTACAGCCCGGTGAAGCTGCGGGTATGGATGCCATTGTCGGCGCGGCGTGGCTGGGGGCTGGCTGGGGCGGTGGCGATCTCTGTAAAAGGGATTCTATCGTTCATGGCTCGGTGCTCATCAGGCCTCGATCAGGCATGAGCACTATGGCCCTGAGGCTGTTATCAGCACAGACTCAGATTTTGCGATAAAAACCGTATCAGATTTCCCGGCAGGCCCCGCCAGGCCTCAGATTACCGAGCCTGGCGTGCTGGCCTTCAGATGCCTGCGGCTATCCACCGCACCTGCCACAGTCAGTGCATCGGCCTCGGCTTCGGTGATGGGCACACGCTGGCCGGCGAGCAGGGCCACGGACATGCGCAGCTGTTCGTCGGTGACGATTTCGATGGACGGGCCATCACCCTCGATGCGCAGGTCTTCGGCGATCAGGGTGCAGCGGCGGGTGGTTTCGTCGATTTCAATGGGCATGGAGTGGTCCTCCTGGGGGTGGTTACAGGGTGGACCGTGCTGAGGGGAAGGTTGCTGCATCAGCAGGCTGAACGGCACTTTGTCATTTGTTCGGGGGTCAACCCTTGCAGATGGCAGGCCTGGCCTCTTCGCGGGGAAGGGAACACCCCCCACGAGTTCTCCCACTCCCCTTAGGGGGGGGGTACCCCCC
>NZ_JBKGFP010000104.1:0-6257 GCF_046557535.1 Pseudomonas sp. S1(2024) | reverse complement strand
TTTCTTTTGCAGGTCTCCCTCTCCCCCCCTTTTTTTTTTCCTTTTTGTGGTGGGGAGCGGGCGTGCCCGCGAACGGGCCGGGCCTGACAACACAATGCTCCACATGGGAAGAAAGCAATGGACCTCATCTGGCAAGCAATCCAGGCCGAATTCGCCGATATCACCGACGAGCGCGAGGTCACGCAAATCCTCGTACGCCTGCTGATGGCAGCCCTGCTTGGCGCTGTGCTGGGCTTCGAGCGCGAGCACAAGGGCAAGGCCGCCGGGGTGCGTACGCATATGCTGGTTTCGCTGGGCGCCGCGCTGTTCGTGCTGACACCGAGCATGGCCGGGGCCGACGAGCAAGCGCTGAGCCGGGTGATCCAGGGCATTGTCGCCGGTATCGGTTTTCTGGGTGCGGGCACCATTCTCAAGGGTAACGGCCAGGACGCCAGCCATGTGAAGGGCCTGACCACTGCTGCCGGGTTGTGGATGACCGCCGCCATCGGTACGGCAGCCGGCATGGGCCGCGAAGCCACGGCGTTGATCAGCACGATACTGGCCCTGCTGGTGCTGGGCACGATGCCGTTGCTGGTGGACAAGCTCGAAGGGCAGGATGAGGGAAAGCAGGAGGAGGAAGAGGGCAGGAAGCACTGAGGGGAGCCGAAGCTCCCCTCAAAGCGTTGTTGCCTGCTCTTTTTTTATTATTGGGACCGGCCTGTTTTTGTTTTTGTCAGCCTGTCCTGGTGTTGCGGGCGACCCCCATGCGGGGTCAAGAGCAAACGTATTTTTTTGAGCGCTGACCTGCTTTCATCATTGCTGATCCGAACTGGCTGCCGCTACCTGGAGGTAGTTTTATTGTTCTGTGCCAGACCGCGGGGCGTACCCCTGAAAAGCGTGTCGACTCCAAAAAAATCTGCTTGCTACGCCTCTGCCGTGTTGTTCTTGTTATGTCAGAGCCGTTACCTGTTGTTTTTATTGGGTGTCACATTCTTTTTGTTGTTGTACCAGAGATATAGCAGGGTGCGTGCCAACTTTTTCAAACCCTTTAAAATCAAGCACTTGGCGATTTCGGTCGAAATCGACCGGCCTGAAATTCTGCCGATTTGTTTCCCTGTTACCCGATTTTTTGCTGCAAAACGTGGGGGCGGTAACACTTCACCCACACCAATGTGACACCCGTATGACTTATTGCGCGCTGCGCGCCCGTGCTACCCGCGACCCGTTGTCGCGGCCCAGCACGCTGCTGATGCGGCGGCCGGCGGCGATCAGTCGGTCCAGGTCGATGCCGGTTTCAATGCCCAGCCCCTGCAGCAGGTACACCACGTCTTCACTGGCGATATTGCCGGTAGCGCCTTTGGCATAGGGGCAGCCGCCCAGCCCGGCCACCGAGCTGTCGAACACGCTGATGCCTTCGAGCAGGCTGGCATACACGTTGGCCAGGGCCTGGCCATAGGTATCGTGGAAGTGCCCGGCCA
Source organism: Pseudomonas sp. S1(2024) (assembly GCF_046557535.1). Lineage (NCBI taxonomy): Bacteria > Pseudomonadati > Pseudomonadota > Gammaproteobacteria > Pseudomonadales > Pseudomonadaceae > Pseudomonas > Pseudomonas sp. S1(2024). The sequence goes on along the minus strand of NZ_JBKGFP010000104.1, from coordinate 4,800 downwards.
GTTGCTCGCGCGGTACCTGTGCCGCGACCACCTCGAACAGGCGCCGGGTCTCGCCGGCGGTACCGGTGCCGATGGTGTCACCCAGCGACACCTCGTAGCAGCCCATTTCGTGCAGGGCACGGGCCACCGGGGCGACCTGCTCGGCGCTGACCTTGCCTTCATAGGGGCAGCCGAGCACGCACGACACATAGCCGCGCACGCGCACACCGTGGTTGCGCGCGGCTTCCATGATCGGCTCGAAGCGCTTGAGGCTGTCGCTGATTGAGCAATTGATGTTGCGTTGCGAGAAGGCTTCGGAGGCGGCGGCGAACACCGCCACTTCCTTCACGCCGGCGGCCAGGGCGTCCTCGAAACCGCGCAGGTTGGGGGCAAGCGCCGCATAGGTGACACCCGGGCGCTGGTGGATGCCGGCGAACACTTCGGCGGAGCCGGCCATTTGCGGCACCCACTTGGGCGAGACGAAACTGCCCACTTCGATATAGGCCAGGCCCGCTTCGGTGAGGTCGTCCACCAGGCGCACCTTGTCGGCGACGCTGATGGGCTGGGCTTCGTTCTGCAGGCCGTCGCGGGGGCCTACTTCGACCAGGCGGACGTGTTTGGGCAAGGACATGGCGGGTTTCCTGTGGCGTTCAGCGGTTGTCTTTGTTGTTCAGGGTGGCGGCCAGGGCTTGTTCGCAGCGCTCCTGGGCGGTGTCCAGCTCCAGCTGCATCTGGTGGATGTCGAGCATCTGCTGTTCCAGCTGGGCGCGGCGCTCGGCGATTTTCGCCAGCATGCTGTTGAGCTGCTTGAGGTTGCCGCTGGAGGGGTCGTACAGCTCGATCAGCTCGCGGCATTCGGCCAGCGAAAAGCCGATGCGCTTGCCGCGCAGGATGAGTTTCAAACTGACTTTGTCACGCGCCGAATAGATACGCTCCAGGCCACGGCGCTCGGGGCTCAGCAGGCCCTGTTCCTCATAGAAGCGGATGGCGCGGGTGGTGATGTCCAGTTCGCGGGACAGGTCGGAAATGCTGTAGGTCTGGGTGCTCATGCTGGGGCTCGGCGTGGGGTATGCGGGTATCCTGAGGGCAGGTTGACGTATACGTCAAGCAGGGGCGCGGGATGTGTGTTGCCTGTGCCGGCCTTTTCGCGGGCTTGCCCGCTCCCACAGGGACAGCGGTGCCCTCAAGGCCAATGCAATACCTGTGGGAGCGGGCAAGCCCGCGAAGAGGCCAGAACAGGCGAAAAAGTTACTCAGACAACCCCGACCGGCGATACCCATTCGGTGTCTGCCCACTCAACCGCTTGAACCACCGGGCAAAATAGGTGGGGTCGGTAAACCCCAGGCTATCCGACAACTGCCCGATGCTCATCCGCGTATAGATCAGGTTGCGCCGGGCCTCCAGCAGCAACCGCTGGTGCACCACCTGCAGCGCGGTCTGCCCACTCAGTGCCCGGCACAGCTGGTTCAACTGCAGACTCGGAATATTCAACCGCGCGGCAAAATCCTCCACCGACAGGTGCTCACGGTAATGCGCCTCGACCAGGCGCAGGTACTGCCCCAGCAAGTGGCGGTCACGTTCATCGCGGTTGCGCGGTGCCTGCACCAGCTGCTGGCGGCGGCTGATCCACACCATCAGCGCCGTCACCAGTGCTTCGAGCAAGGCCGCCCGCGCCGGGGCGTTGCCCTGGTACTCCTGCTGCAGGGTGTCGATCAGGCTGCGCAGATGCACCCGGTCCCGGCCCAGCGGGTAACACGCCGCCTTCGCCAGTACCGCCAGCGGCGCGCCCAGGCGCTGCTCCAGGTTGGCCACCAGTGCCGTGCCAAAGGTCAGCACATGCCCCTGGATATCGGCGCTGAAGCGAAAGCCGTGCACGGTCATCGGCGGTACCACCTGGATTGCCGCTTCGCTGATGGCGCTGCGTACCCCCTCGATCTCCACTTCGGCCCGGCCGCGTTGCACATACAGCAACTGGAAAAGCTCGGCGTGCTGGTGCGGTTTGATTTCCCAGTGATGCAAACGGCTACGTGCCGGGATCGACTCGCAGTGCAGCAGGTCGGTGCCGGGCCAGGCCTGGTTTTCGCCGTACAACTTGAACAAGGGGACACCGGGAAGGGTGGATTTCATGCGTGCAGGCCTGTCCGTTAATCGAACGTTTTTTGTAAAAGTGCAGGTTATGCATGGGATAGCACACTTCAATGGCTGTTTTTGCCAGTAAAAATGCAAGGGCAAACCCTAACAGCAGATGCCGCCCCACTGCCAGTCCAGGGCCGGCATCGTCCGCACAGAGACAACAACAATGAAAACTCAGGTCGCAATTATTGGTGCAGGTCCGTCTGGCCTGCTGCTGGGCCAACTGCTGCACAAGGCCGGTATCGATACCGTCATCGTCGAACGCCAGACGCCCGAATACGTGCTTGGCCGCATCCGTGCCGGGGTGCTGGAGCAAGGCACGGTCGACCTGCTGCGTGAAGCCGGTGTGGCCGAGCGCATGGAGCGTGAAGGCCTGGTACACGAGGGTGTCGAACTGCTGGTCGGCGGGCGCCGCCAACGCCTGGACCTCAAGGCCCTGACCGGTGGCAAGACGGTGATGGTATACGGCCAGACCGAAGTCACCCGTGACCTGATGCAGGCACGTGAAGCCAGCGGTGCGCCGATCATCTATTCGGCAGGCAATGTCCAGCCGCACGAACTCAAGGGCGAACGGCCCTACCTGACCTACGAAAAAGACGGCCAGATGCACCGGGTGGACTGCGACTACATTGCCGGTTGTGACGGCTTCCACGGTGTCTCGCGGCAGAGCATCCCCGAGGGCATCCTCAAGCAGTACGAGCGGGTCTACCCGTTTGGCTGGCTGGGCATGCTGTCAGACACGCCACCGGTCAACCACGAACTGATCTACGCCCACCACGAACGCGGTTTCGTGCTATGCAGCCAGCGTTCGCACACCCGTAGCCGCTACTACCTGCAGGTGCCGCTGGACGAGCAGGTGGAGGCGTGGCCCGACGAGCGCTTCTGGGCGGAGCTGAAGGCACGCTTGCCCGAAGACGTGGCTGCGCGCCTGGTGACCGGCCCGGCCCTGGAGAAGAGCATCGCGCCGCTGCGCAGCCTGGTGGTCGAGCCGATGCAGTATGGCCACCTGTTCCTGGTCGGGGATGCTGCGCATATCGTCCCGCCGACCGGCGCCAAGGGCCTGAACCTGGCAGCATCGGATGTCAACTACCTGTACCGGATCCTGGTCAAGGTGTACCGCGAAGGGCGCACCGACCTGTTGCAGCAGTATTCGCCGCTGGCCCTGCGCCGGGTGTGGAAAGGCGAGCGCTTCAGCTGGTTCATGACCCAGCTGCTGCATGACTTCGGCAGCCACAAGGACGCCTGGGACCAGAAGATGCAGGAAGCCGACCGCGAGTACTTCCTGACCTCGCCGGCGGGGCTGGTGAACATTGCCGAGAACTATGTAGGGCTGCCGTTCGAAGAAGTGGCCTGAGGTCCTGTGCTGCTTGTCCTGGCCTCATCGCCGGCAAGCCAGCTTGTGTCTTCAAGGTCTCTTAAACTCGAAAGGGTGAGAGCAGTGGATGGCAGACTGAAAGCCAGATGTGCTCTAAAGCACGAGTGGGAGCCTAGTCGCCATCCACCTCTCACTCTGCTGACCTAAGCCCGAACAGTTGAATGAGTGGCGAACTCGTAGTCACAAGCTAGGGCTAAGTCAGAGTGCTCTCACTTCTTGAGTGTAAGAGGGCTTGGCGATGATTTCCTACTTCGTTGGTCTCGACGTTTCGAAAGCGACTCTGGATGTGGGCTTTCTTCCTGAAAGTATTCCCCAGTTCCAGGTCAGGAATGACCCAGAGGGCTTTGCGCAACTGATCGCATGCCTGAACGAGCTTGAGGTCGAACGGGTCTTGCTGGAAGCCACTGGTGGCTATGAACGAGCCGTATTCAAAGCCTTGCGACTGGAGGGTTTGAACGTCATCAGGGTCAACCCCAAGCGCTGTCGGGACTATGCGAGTGCCATGGGCAAAATTGCCAAGACTGACAAGATCGACGCCCAGATGCTGGCGCGGTTTGCCAGGGATTTCGAGGACTTGCCGCAGATAGAGCCTAATCAAGATCGGGATGAACTGGGAGAGCTCATCAAACTCCGTGGCAATCTTGTCCAGCATCGGGATGATGACAAGCGTCGGATGAAACAAACCACTTCAGTTACGGCCATTACCGTTTATACCGAGCATGTCGCTTACCTGAATGATCAGATTAAGGCTTTGGACAAGGCGATTGAGCGCGCCTCGAACGTGCTGGATCGCACGACAGCCATGCGGCTAAGGTCTGTGAAAGGGATTGGCGTCATCAGTTGTGGCACCTTCATGGCCTACCTACCTGAGCTGGGACGCGTGACGGGGCGCGAAATTGCAGCCTTGGCTGGGTTAGCGCCGTACAACAAAGACAGCGGCAAGAAGAGTGGCCCGAGGAAGATCGAAGGCGGGCGTTACAGAGTCCGCAAGGCGGCCTACATGTCGATCTGGTCAATGATCCAGCATGTCCCAGAAGTTAGAACCCGCTATGAAGACCTGATAGCCCGAGGCAAGTGCGCAAAAGTTGCCGCAGTGGCGTGCATGCGCGTGTTGCTGGTGCGCCTGAACGCAATGCTGCGTGACGGAACGGAGTGGAAAGAGCTCAAGCCTCAGGTACCCGCAACCTGATCACGAACGAGGATCGATTTTCTACAAATGCGGGCTTCGCCAACGACACCGCTACGCGGTATCGAGCGAAGCCCTGCCCGAATGGCACGCTTGAAAATAAATTTCTAAAGACAGTTGCTCCCAC
>NZ_JBKGFP010000103.1:0-61406 GCF_046557535.1 Pseudomonas sp. S1(2024) | reverse complement strand
ATCGGCCACGTTGACCACGGTAAGACCACTCTGACCGCAGCTCTGACTCGCGTCTGCTCCGAAGTTTTCGGTTCGGCAGTCGTTGAGTTCGACAAGATCGACTCGGCTCCGGAAGAAAAAGCGCGCGGTATCACCATCAACACCGCTCACGTCGAGTACAACTCGAACATTCGTCACTACGCTCACGTTGACTGCCCAGGTCACGCTGACTACGTGAAGAACATGATCACCGGTGCTGCCCAGATGGATGGCGCGATCCTGGTTTGCTCGGCCGCCGATGGTCCGATGCCACAAACCCGTGAGCACATCCTGCTGTCCCGTCAGGTAGGCGTACCTTACATCGTGGTCTTCCTGAACAAGGCTGACCTGGTAGACGACGCCGAGCTGCTGGAACTGGTCGAGATGGAAGTTCGCGACCTGCTGTCCACCTACGACTTCCCAGGCGACGATACCCCGATCATCATCGGTTCGGCTCGTATGGCCCTGGAAGGTAAAGACGACAACGAAATGGGTACTACCGCTGTCAAGAAGCTGGTAGAAACTCTGGATGCCTACATCCCTGAGCCAGTTCGTGCCGTTGACCAGCCGTTCCTGATGCCGATCGAAGACGTATTCTCGATCTCGGGTCGTGGTACCGTTGTTACCGGTCGTATCGAGCGTGGTATCGTCCGCGTTCAGGATCCGCTGGAAATCGTTGGTCTGCGTGACACCACCACCACCACCTGCACCGGTGTTGAGATGTTCCGCAAGCTGCTGGACGAAGGCCGTGCTGGCGAGAACTGCGGCGTTCTGCTGCGTGGTACCAAGCGTGACGACGTTGAGCGTGGCCAGGTTCTGGTCAAGCCAGGTTCGGTCAAGCCGCACACCAAGTTCACCGCAGAAGTCTACGTTCTGTCGAAGGAAGAAGGCGGTCGTCACACTCCGTTCTTCAAAGGCTACCGTCCTCAGTTCTACTTCCGTACCACTGACGTGACCGGTAACTGCGAACTGCCGGAAGGCGTTGAAATGGTAATGCCAGGTGACAACATTCAGATGACTGTCACCCTGATCAAGACCATCGCAATGGAAGACGGTCTGCGCTTCGCTATCCGTGAAGGCGGTCGTACCGTCGGCGCCGGCGTCGTAGCAAAAATTATTGAATAAGTAGTTGATTTACTTGATCAGGCCGGTATAATGGCCGGCCTGATACAGCGTTACAGGTCAGTAGCTCAATTGGCAGAGCGACGGTCTCCAAAACCGTAGGTTGGGGGTTCGATTCCCTCCTGACCTGCCATTTCACCTCGGTGTGATGGCTTTCTTCTCACAGGATCCTCCTCGATGACTCCCAAAACTGAAGCCCAAGAATCGCGTTTTGATCTGTTCAAGTGGCTGGCTGTAGTGGCTTTGGTGGTTGTCGGTGTAGTGGGTAACCAGTATTACTCCGCCTCCCCGATCCTGTATCGCGTCCTTGCACTTCTCGTCCTGGCTGCTGTCGCGGGCTTTGTAGCTCTGCAGACTGCGAAGGGCAAGTCGTTCTTTGCGCTGGCGAAGGAAGCTCGTACCGAGATTCGTAAAGTCGTGTGGCCGACCCGCCAGGAAACCACCCAGACCACGCTGATTGTCGTGGCTGTCGTGCTGGTTATGGCACTGCTGCTGTGGGGTCTTGATTCCCTGCTCGGCTGGGCGGTCTCCTTGATCGTTGGCTAAAGGTGTCCCGTGGCTAAGCGTTGGTATGTTGTGCATGCTTACTCGGGTTACGAGAAGCATGTAATGCGCTCCCTGATCGAGCGCGTCAAGCTGGCTGGCATGGAAGACGGTTTCGGCGAGATCCTGGTCCCGACCGAAGAAGTCGTCGAAATGCGCAACGGCCAGAAGCGCAAGAGTGAGCGTAAATTCTTCCCTGGCTATGTACTGGTCCAGATGGAGATGAACGAAGGGACTTGGCACTTGGTCAAGGACACCCCTCGTGTGATGGGCTTTATTGGCGGCACCGCAGACAAGCCTGCGCCGATCACCGATAAAGAAGCAGAGGCTATCCTGCGTCGCGTTGCCGACGGTAGCGATAAGCCGAAGCCGAAGACGCTGTTCGAGCCGGGTGAAGTGGTTCGAGTCATTGACGGTCCGTTCGCTGACTTCAATGGTAGTGTCGAAGAGGTTAACTACGAAAAGAGTCGCCTGCAGGTAGCGGTGCTCATTTTCGGTCGCTCTACTCCGGTGGAGCTCGAGTTCAGCCAGGTCGAAAAGGTCTAGGCGGACGAAGCATCCCATACCCCGCAGCCCTGTGTGCTGCGGGGTTTTGTCGTCACTGGGATAAAACGCAAGTCATCCGGGGAGCCAACAGGCGTTCGTACCCGATTTTGGAGTAGCTCATGGCTAAGAAGATTCAGGCTTACATCAAGCTGCAAGTTAAGGCCGGCCAGGCCAACCCAAGCCCACCCGTTGGTCCAGCACTGGGTCAACACGGTGTGAACATCATGGAATTCTGCAAGGCCTTCAACGCCCGTACCCAGGGTCAAGAAGCCGGCCTGCCGACTCCTGTGATCATCACTGTCTACAGCGACCGTAGCTTCACCTTCGAGACCAAGAGCACCCCTGCCTCGGTTCTGCTGAAGAAAGCTGCTGGCCTGACCAGTGGTTCGGCTCGCCCGAACACCGTTAAAGTCGGTACCGTTACCCGTGCTCAGCTGGAAGACATCGCCAAAGCTAAACAGGCTGATCTGACTGCCGCTGACCTGGACGCTGCTGTACGCACCATCGCTGGCTCTGCCCGCAGCATGGGCCTGAACGTGGAGGGTGTGTAATGGCTAAGCTGACCAAACGCCAAAAGGCAATCGCCGAGAAAATCGAAGCAGGCAAGGCCTACAACTTCGAAGAAGCGGCCACTCTGCTGGCTTCGCTGCCGGCTGCCAAGTTCGTAGAATCCTACGACATCGCCGTTAACCTCGGTGTTGACCCGCGTAAATCCGACCAGGTCGTACGTAGCGCTACCGTGCTGCCGCACGGCACTGGCAAGACCGTTCGCGTTGCTGTCTTCACCCAGGGTCCAGCTGCTGAAGCCGCTCTGGCTGCCGGCGCTGACCGCGTAGGTATGGACGATCTGGCTGCCGAAATGAAAGGCGGCGACCTGAACTATGACGTCGTTATCGCATCGCCTGATGCCATGCGCGTTGTAGGTCAGCTGGGTCAGGTTCTGGGTCCTCGCGGCCTGATGCCTAACCCGAAAGTTGGTACCGTGACCCCAGACGTAGCCGGCGCCGTCAAGAACGCCAAGGCTGGTCAGGTTCGCTACCGTACCGACAAGAACGGTATCATCCACACCTCCGTTGGCAAGGTCGGCTTCGAAGCCGGCAAGCTGAAGGAAAACGTTGAAGCCCTGATCGCTGATCTGAAGCGTATCAAGCCAGCTTCCTCGAAAGGTATCTACGTCAAGCGCGTTACCCTGAGCACCACCATGGGCCCAGGTCTGGTCATCGATCAGAGCTCGCTGAACGTGTAAGAACATGGTGGCGCGACCTGTCGCGCCACCAGCAAAAATTGGGGTCCCTGCCTGGCGGGGGCTATCCAAGACCGTAGGCGGCGCAAGCCTTAAAACACCAGCCCACGCAGATGGTGCTCCCGATTCGTTACCGAATCAGACACCAAAACGACATCCGGCCTCGGCCAGATGAAACGGTAAAAACCAGGAGTAAACCCGTGGCAATTAAACTCGAAGACAAGAAGGCCATCGTCGCTGAAGTCAACGAGGCTGCCAAAGTCGCTCTGTCCGCTGTCGTGGCTGATGCCCGTGGTGTGACTGTAGGCGCAATGACCGGACTCCGTAAAGAGGCCCGCGAAGCTGGCGTTTATGTACGTGTCGTACGTAACACCCTGCTGAAGCGCGCTGTTGAAGGCACCGAATTCTCGATCCTCAACGACGCGTTCAAAGGCCCGACCCTGATTGCTTTCTCCAACGAACACCCGGGCGCTGCTGCTCGTCTGTTCAAAGAGTTCGCCAAGGGTCAGGACAAGTTCGAGATCAAGGCAGCTGCGTTCGACGGCAAGTTCCTTGCCGCTAACCAGATCGACGTGCTGGCAACCCTGCCAACTCGCGACGAGGCTATCGCACAGCTGATGAGCGTAATCCAAGGTGCAACCAGCAAGCTGGCTCGTACCCTGGCAGCTCTGCGCGACCAGAAAGAAGCTGCTGCTGCCTAAGGCACGCGCAACTCTTTCAAAATCATACGTTTAATTTGATGGCTGCGTAGGCTGTCACCCCAATACAGGATTGAAGTCATGTCTCTGACTAACGAGCAAATCATCGAAGCAATCGGCCAGAAAACTGTTCTGGAAATTGTTGAACTGATCAAAGCGATGGAAGAAACCTTCGGCGTTACCGCTGCTGCCGCTGTTGCCGCTGGCCCAGCTGCTGGCGCTGCTGCCGCTGTTGAAGAGCAGACCGAGTTCAACGTCGTTCTGACCGAAGCTGGCGACAAGAAAGTAAACGTGATCAAGGCCGTTCGTGAACTGACCGGTCTGGGCCTGAAAGAAGCCAAAGAGAAAGTCGACGGCGCTCCTCAGGTTATCGCTGAAGGCGTTTCGAAAGAAGCCGCTGAAGACGCGAAGAAGAAGCTGGAAGAAGCTGGCGCTAAAGTCGAGCTGAAGTAATCTCGACCTTGCGACTCCAGTCCGAGCGTTGAGCGAAGGGCTGATGGCTGGTGGCTTATGCCACCGGCCTTTTTCCGTTATTGGTGGCCGGTCAGGCCGGCCCCGATAACAAGCTGCAAGACACCCATGTGGGTGGCGCAAACCAAGGGGTTTGCACGATTTTCTGGCTGCTCCCGCCGGGAGAAGCCAAACAAGCAGGTGACCAAGCTGGGGAACGCTGATGGCTTACTCATACACTGAGAAAAAACGTATCCGCAAGGACTTTAGCAAGTTGCCGGACGTCATGGATGTGCCTTACCTCCTGGCCATCCAGCTGGATTCGTATCGCGAATTCCTGCAAGCGGGAGCATCCAAGGATCAGTTCCGCGACGTCGGCCTGCACGCGGCCTTCAAATCGGTATTCCCGATCATCAGCTACTCCGGCAATGCTGCCCTGGAGTACGTAGGCTATCGCCTGGGCGAACCCGCCTTCGATGTGAAGGAATGTGTCCTGCGTGGCGTGACCTTCGCGGTCCCACTGCGGGTCAAGGTGCGCCTGATCATCTTCGACAAGGAGTCGTCGAACAAAGCGATCAAGGACATCAAAGAGCAAGAAGTCTACATGGGTGAAATCCCCCTGATGACTGAGAACGGTACCTTCGTTATCAACGGTACCGAGCGTGTGATCGTTTCCCAGCTGCACCGTTCGCCTGGTGTGTTCTTCGACCACGACCGTGGCAAGACTCACAGCTCCGGCAAGCTGCTGTACTCCGCTCGCATCATCCCGTACCGCGGCTCCTGGCTGGACTTCGAGTTCGACCCGAAGGACTGCGTGTTCGTACGTATCGACCGTCGCCGCAAACTGCCGGCCTCGGTGCTGCTGCGTGCCCTGGGTTACAGCACTGAAGAAGTGCTGAATACCTTCTACACCACCAACGTGTTCCACATTTCCGGCGAGAAACTCAGCCTGGAACTGGTACCGCAGCGTTTGCGTGGTGAGGTTGCAGTCATGGATATCCATGACGAAACCGGCAAAGTCATCGTCGAGCAGGGCCGCCGTATTACCGCGCGCCACATCAACCAGCTCGAGAAGGCCGGCGTCAAGCAGCTGGACGTTCCTATGGAATACGTCCTGGGCCGCACTACCGCCAAGGCCATCGTGCATCCGGCTACCGGCGAGATCCTGGCCGAATGCAACACCGAGATGACCACCGAACTGCTGATCAAGGTCGCCAAGGCACAGGTCGTCCGTATCGAGACCCTGTACACCAACGACATCGATTGCGGTCCGTTCATCTCCGATACCCTGAAGATCGACACCACCAGCAACCAGCTGGAAGCCCTGGTCGAGATCTACCGCATGATGCGTCCTGGCGAGCCGCCAACCAAGGATGCTGCCGAGACCCTGTTCAACAACCTGTTCTTCAGCGCCGAGCGTTACGACCTGTCCGCCGTTGGCCGCATGAAGTTCAACCGTCGTATCGGTCGTACCGAGATCGAAGGTTCGGGCGTGCTGAGCAAGGAAGATATCGTCGAGGTTCTGAAGACCCTGGTCGACATCCGTAACGGCAAAGGCATCGTCGACGACATCGACCACCTGGGTAACCGTCGTGTACGTTGCGTTGGTGAGATGGCCGAGAACCAGTTCCGCGTTGGCCTGGTGCGTGTTGAGCGCGCGGTCAAGGAACGCCTGTCGATGGCGGAAAGCGAAGGCTTGATGCCGCAAGACCTGATCAACGCCAAGCCGGTTGCGGCAGCGGTGAAAGAGTTCTTCGGTTCCAGCCAGCTGTCCCAGTTCATGGACCAGAACAACCCGCTCTCCGAGATCACCCACAAGCGCCGCGTCTCCGCACTCGGCCCAGGCGGTCTGACCCGTGAGCGTGCCGGCTTCGAAGTCCGTGACGTACACCCGACCCACTACGGCCGTGTGTGCCCGATCGAGACCCCAGAAGGTCCGAACATCGGTCTGATCAACTCCCTGGCAGCCTATGCCCGCACCAACCAGTACGGCTTCCTGGAAAGCCCGTACCGCGTGGTGAAGGAAGGCGTGGTCAGCGACGACATCGTGTTCCTGTCGGCCATTGAAGAAGCGGATCACGTCATCGCCCAGGCTTCGGCCGCGATGAACGAGAAGAAGCAACTGATCGATGAGCTGGTAGCTGTTCGTCACCTGAACGAATTCACCGTCAAGGCACCGGAAGACGTCACCCTGATGGACGTTTCGCCGAAGCAGGTTGTTTCCGTCGCTGCGTCGTTGATTCCGTTCCTCGAGCACGACGACGCCAACCGTGCATTGATGGGTTCCAACATGCAGCGTCAGGCTGTACCGACCCTGCGCGCCGACAAGCCGCTGGTAGGTACCGGCATGGAGCGCAACGTTGCCCGTGACTCCGGTGTCTGCGTGGTTGCTCGCCGCGGTGGTGTGATCGACTCGGTCGACGCCAGCCGTATCGTTGTTCGCGTTGCCGACGACGAAGTGGAAACCGGCGAAGCAGGTGTGGATATCTACAACCTGACCAAGTACACCCGTTCGAACCAGAACACCTGCATCAACCAGCGTCCGCTGGTGAGCAAGGGTGACAAGGTTCAGCGTGGCGACATCATGGCCGACGGCCCGTCCACCGACATGGGTGAACTGGCACTGGGTCAGAACATGCGCATCGCGTTCATGGCGTGGAACGGCTTCAACTTCGAAGACTCCATCTGCCTGTCCGAGCGTGTGGTTCAGGAAGACCGCTTCACCACCATCCACATCCAGGAACTGACCTGTGTGGCGCGTGACACCAAGCTTGGCCCAGAGGAAATCACTGCGGACATCCCGAACGTGGGTGAAGCCGCACTGAACAAGCTGGACGAAGCCGGTATCGTCTACGTGGGTGCCGAAGTCGGCGCTGGCGACATCCTGGTCGGCAAGGTAACGCCAAAAGGCGAAACCCAGCTGACTCCGGAAGAAAAACTGCTGCGCGCAATCTTCGGTGAGAAGGCCAGCGACGTTAAGGACACCTCCCTGCGCGTGCCAACCGGCACCAAGGGTACCGTCATCGACGTACAGGTCTTCACCCGTGATGGCGTCGAGCGCGACAGTCGCGCCCTGGCCATCGAGAAGATGCAGCTGGACGAGATCCGCAAGGACCTCAATGAAGAGTTCCGCATCGTCGAAGGTGCAACCTTCGAGCGTCTGCGTTCTGCTCTGAACGGCCAGGTGGTCGACGGTGGCGCGGGCCTGAAGAAAGGCACCGTGATCACTGACGAAGTGCTGGATGGTCTGGAGCACGGGCAGTGGTTCAAACTGCGCATGGCCGAAGATGCACTGAACGAGCAGCTGGAAAAGGCTCAGCAGTACATCGTCGATCGTCGCCGTCTGCTGGACGACAAGTTCGAAGACAAGAAGCGCAAGCTGCAGCAGGGTGATGACCTGGCACCGGGCGTACTGAAGATCGTTAAGGTTTACCTGGCAATCCGCCGTCGCATCCAGCCGGGTGACAAGATGGCCGGTCGTCACGGTAACAAGGGTGTGGTCTCGGTAATCATGCCGGTCGAAGACATGCCGCACGACGCCAACGGTACTCCGGTCGATGTCGTACTGAACCCGCTGGGTGTACCTTCGCGTATGAACGTCGGTCAGATCCTCGAAACCCACCTGGGCCTGGCGGCCAAGGGTCTGGGCGAGAAGATCGACCGCATGATCGAAGAGCAGCGCAAGGCCGCTGAACTGCGCGTGTTCCTGACCGAGGTCTACAACGAGATCGGCGGTCGCCAGGAAAACCTGGACGAGTTCACCGACGAAGAGATCCTGGCCCTGGCCCACAACCTGAAGAAGGGCGTGCCAATGGCTACCCCGGTCTTCGATGGTGCCAAGGAGCGCGAGATCAAGGCCATGCTGAAGCTGGCCGACCTGCCAGAGAGCGGCCAGATGGTGCTGTTCGATGGCCGTACCGGCAACAAGTTCGAGCGTCCTGTGACCGTTGGTTACATGTACATGCTCAAGCTGAACCACTTGGTGGACGACAAGATGCACGCGCGTTCCACTGGTTCCTACAGCCTGGTTACCCAGCAGCCGCTGGGTGGTAAGGCGCAGTTCGGTGGTCAGCGTTTCGGGGAGATGGAAGTGTGGGCGCTGGAAGCATACGGCGCGGCATACACCCTGCAAGAAATGCTCACAGTGAAGTCGGACGACGTGAACGGCCGTACCAAGATGTACAAGAACATCGTGGATGGCGATCACCGTATGGAGCCGGGCATGCCCGAGTCCTTCAACGTGTTGATCAAAGAGATCCGTTCGCTCGGTATCGATATCGATCTGGAAACCGAATAACACGTGACGCGAAGGGGAGTGGGGCAGGTAATGCCCGCTCCCTGCTCCGCCAGGAGGAAAGGCCTTGAAAGACCTACTGAATTTGCTGAAAAACCAGGGTCAAGTCGAAGAGTTCGACGCCATCCGCATCGGTCTGGCGTCGCCTGAAATGATCCGTTCGTGGTCGTTCGGTGAAGTTAAGAAGCCGGAAACCATCAACTACCGTACGTTCAAACCTGAGCGTGACGGCCTGTTCTGCGCCAAGATCTTTGGCCCAGTCAAGGACTACGAGTGCCTGTGCGGCAAGTACAAGCGCCTCAAGCATCGCGGCGTGATCTGCGAGAAGTGCGGCGTTGAAGTTGCCCTGGCAAAAGTTCGTCGTGAGCGCATGGCGCACATCGAACTGGCCTCTCCGGTTGCCCACATCTGGTTCCTGAAGTCGCTGCCGTCCCGTATCGGCCTGCTGATGGACATGACCCTGCGTGACATCGAGCGCGTGCTCTACTTCGAGAGCTACGTCGTTATCGACCCGGGCATGACCACCCTGGAAAAAGGCCAGCTGCTGAACGACGAGCAGTACTTCGAAGCGCTGGAAGAGTTCGGTGATGACTTCGACGCCCGCATGGGTGCCGAGGCTGTCCGCGAGCTGCTGCACGCTATCGACCTGGAGCACGAGATCGGTCGCCTGCGCGAAGAGATTCCGCAGACCAACTCGGAAACCAAGATCAAGAAGCTGTCCAAGCGCCTGAAGCTGATGGAAGCGTTCCAGGGTTCGGGCAACCTGCCTGAGTGGATGGTCCTGACCGTCCTGCCAGTGCTGCCGCCGGATCTGCGTCCGCTGGTACCGCTGGATGGCGGCCGCTTCGCGACCTCCGACCTGAACGACCTGTATCGTCGGGTGATCAACCGTAACAACCGTCTGAAGCGCCTGCTGGATCTGTCGGCGCCGGACATCATCGTGCGCAACGAAAAGCGCATGCTGCAGGAAGCGGTCGACGCCCTGCTGGACAACGGCCGTCGCGGTCGCGCCATCACTGGCTCGAACAAGCGTCCGCTGAAGTCCCTGGCCGACATGATCAAAGGTAAGCAAGGTCGCTTCCGTCAGAACCTGCTCGGTAAGCGTGTGGACTACTCTGGCCGTTCGGTAATTACCGTAGGCCCGACCCTGCGTCTGCACCAGTGCGGTCTGCCGAAGAAGATGGCCCTCGAGCTGTTCAAACCGTTCATTTTCGGCAAGCTGGAAATGCGTGGTCTGGCGACCACCATCAAGGCTGCCAAGAAGATGGTCGAGCGCGAGCTGCCAGAGGTGTGGGACGTACTCGCCGAGGTGATCCGCGAACACCCCGTGCTGCTCAACCGTGCACCGACCCTGCACCGTCTGGGTATCCAGGCATTTGAACCGGTTCTGATCGAAGGTAAGGCTATCCAGCTGCACCCGCTGGTCTGCGCCGCGTACAACGCCGACTTCGACGGTGACCAGATGGCCGTTCACGTGCCGCTGACCCTGGAAGCCCAGCTCGAAGCGCGCGCGCTGATGATGTCGACCAACAACATCCTGTCGCCAGCCAACGGTGAGCCAATCATCGTTCCGTCGCAGGACGTGGTACTGGGTCTGTACTACATGACCCGTGAGGCCATCAACGCCAAGGGCGAAGGTCGCGTGTTCGCCGACCTGCAGGAAGTCGACCGCGTATTCCGCGCCGGCGAGGCTGCCCTGCACGCGAAAATCAAGGTTCGTATCAACGAAACCGTGAAAGAGCGTGACGGTTCCGTGGTCAAGAACACCCGCATCGTCGACACCACCGTCGGCCGTGCGCTGCTGTTCCAGGTTGTACCGGCAGGTCTGCCCTACGACGTGGTCAACCAGCCGATGAAGAAGAAGGCGATCTCCAAGCTGATCAACCAGTGCTACCGCGTGGTTGGTCTGAAAGAGACCGTAATCTTTGCTGACCAGCTGATGTACACCGGTTTCGCTTACTCGACCATTTCCGGCGTTTCGATTGGTGTTAACGACTTCGTTATCCCGGACGAGAAAGCTCGCATCATCGGTACCGCTACCGACGAAGTGAAGGAAATCGAGAGCCAGTACGCCTCCGGCCTGGTAACCCAGGGCGAGAAGTACAACAAGGTCATCGACTTGTGGTCGAAGGCGAACGACGAAGTGTCCAAGGCGATGATGGCCAACCTCTCGAAAGAGAAGGTCATCGATCGCGAAGGCAAGGAAGTCGAGCAAGAGTCCTTCAACTCGATGTACATGATGGCTGACTCCGGTGCGCGGGGTTCCGCAGCCCAGATCCGTCAGCTGGCCGGTATGCGTGGCCTGATGGCCAAGCCGGACGGCTCCATCATCGAGACGCCGATCACTGCGAACTTCCGTGAAGGTCTGAGCGTTTTGCAGTACTTCATTTCGACCCACGGTGCTCGTAAGGGTCTGGCGGATACCGCACTGAAGACTGCGAACTCCGGTTACCTGACTCGTCGTCTGGTAGACGTTGCCCAGGATCTGGTGGTTACCGAGATCGACTGCGGTACCGACCAGGGTCTGCTGATGACTCCGCACATCGAAGGCGGCGACGTTGTAGAGCCGCTGGGTGAGCGCGTACTGGGTCGTGTGATCGCCCGTGACGTGTTCAAGCCAGGCACCGAGGACGTCATCGTTCCGGCCGGTACCTTGGTCGACGAGAAGTGGGTCGAGTTCATCGAGCTGAACAGCATCGACGAAGTGATCGTGCGTTCGCCGATCAACTGCGAAACCCGCTACGGCATTTGCGCCAAGTGCTACGGCCGTGACCTGGCTCGCGGTCACCAGGTGAACATCGGTGAAGCTGTCGGCGTTATCGCCGCCCAGTCGATCGGTGAGCCGGGTACCCAGCTGACCATGCGTACGTTCCACATCGGTGGTGCTGCAAGCCGTACCTCGGCTGCCGACAGCGTCCAGGTGAAGAACGGCGGTATGGTGCGTCTGCACAACCTGAAGCAGGTAGAACGTGCCGATGGCAACCTGGTTGCCGTATCGCGTTCGGGCGAGTTGGCCATTGCCGACGAGTTCGGTCGTGAGCGTGAGCGCTACAAGCTGCCTTATGGTGCGGTAATTTCGGTCAAGGAAGGTGAAAAGGTCGAAGCTGGCGCCATCGTCGCCAAGTGGGACCCGCACACCCACCCGATCGTTACCGAGCTGAAAGGTACCGTGACCTTCGTGGGCATGGAAGAAAACATCACCATCAAGCGTCAGACCGATGAGCTGACCGGCTTGACCAACATTGAAGTACTGGACGTCAAGGATCGCCCTGCGGCAGGCAAGGAAATCCGTCCGGCAATCAAGATGGTCGACGCCGCTGGCAAGGACCTGTACCTGCCAGGTACCGACGTACCTGCCCAGTACTTCCTGCCGGCCAACGCCCTCGTCGGCGTGGCTGACGGTGCCCAGATCGGTGTTGGTGACGTTATCGCGCGTATCCCGCAAGAAACGTCGAAGACCCGTGACATCACCGGTGGTCTGCCGCGCGTTGCCGACCTGTTCGAAGCGCGCCGTCCGAAAGAGGCCTCGATTCTGGCTGAAGTCAGTGGCACCATCGCGTTCGGCAAGGAGACCAAGGGCAAGCGTCGTCTGGTCATCACCCCGACCGACGGTAGCGATCCGTACGAAGAGCTGATTCCGAAGTGGCGCCACCTGAACGTCTTCGAAGGCGAACAGGTAAACCGCGGCGAAGTTATCTCCGACGGCCCGAGCGATCCGCACGACATCCTGCGTCTGCTGGGTGTGAGCGCGCTGGCTAAGTACATCGTCAACGAGATCCAGGACGTTTACCGTCTGCAAGGCGTTAAGATCAACGACAAGCACATCGAGACCATCCTGCGTCAGATGCTGCGCAAGGTCGAGATCACCGAGTCGGGTGACTCCAGCTTCATCAAGGGCGACCAGATGGAACTGACCCAGGTACTGGTAGAGAACGAGCGTCTCGCCAGCGAGGACAAGTTCATCTCCAAGTTCTCCCGCGTGCTGCTGGGTATCACCAAGGCCTCGCTGTCGACCGAGTCGTTCATCTCCGCGGCTTCCTTCCAGGAAACCACCCGCGTACTGACCGAAGCGGCGGTAACCGGCAAGCGCGACTATCTGCGCGGCCTGAAAGAGAACGTGGTCGTGGGTCGTCTGATTCCGGCCGGTACTGGTCTGGCCTACCACAGCGAACGTAAGCGTCGCCGTGATGCCGACAAGCCGCTGCGTGTGAGCGCTAGTGAGGTGGAAGCCGCACTGACCGAAGCGCTGAACTCCAGCGGTAACTAAGTACAGGGCAGGGCCCCGGCAAGCCCCGAGCGATCATCGGCGACATGAAATGTTGCCGATGATCGGGCGGGGAGGGCCGGGGCCTCGTCTTGACTGGGTGCAAGATCCTCTTTAGACTTTTGTACCCTTAAATTTGGTGAGGCTCCGTCTCGCCAATTTTTGGCTTTCTTGCAAGACAATAGCGTCGCAAGACAATCAGTGGAGCTAGTAGATGGCAACTATCAACCAGCTGGTACGTCAGCCGCGTAAGCGTACCGTCGAGAAATCCGACGTACCTGCGCTGCAGAACTGCCCGCAGCGTCGTGGCGTGTGCACCCGCGTGTACACCACCACGCCGAAAAAACCTAACTCGGCACTGCGTAAAGTATGCCGTGTGCGTCTGACCAACGGTTTCGAGGTTTCCTCGTACATCGGTGGTGAAGGCCACAACCTGCAAGAGCACAGCGTCGTCCTGATCCGTGGCGGCCGTGTAAAAGACTTGCCAGGTGTTCGTTACCACACCGTTCGCGGCTCTCTGGATACTTCGGGCGTTAAAGGCCGTAACCAGGGTCGTTCGAAGTACGGTACCAAGCGTCCGAAGTAATCGGCCGTTTGCAGACATCCATTTATTTGAGTCGATAAGAGTAAGGTCGGGCAGGGGTCGAAAGACCTGGTCCCGGGCTAACCTGAAGACCGTTTGAGGGCTTATCATGCCAAGACGTCGTGTAGCAGCAAAACGTGAGATCCTTGACGATCCGAAGTACGGATCCCAGATTCTCGCCAAGTTCATGAACCACGTGATGGAAAGCGGCAAGAAGGCCGTAGCCGAGCGCATCGTTTACGGTGCCCTGGATACCGTCAAAGCACGCAAGAACAGCGACCCCCTGGAAATCTTCGAGAAAGCTCTCGACGCCATCGCTCCGCTGGTCGAAGTTAAGTCCCGCCGTGTTGGCGGTGCCACTTACCAGGTTCCGGTTGAAGTTCGTCCGTCCCGTCGTAACGCTCTGGCAATGCGCTGGCTCGTAGACTACGCCCGCAAGCGCGGCGAGAAGTCGATGGCCCTGCGCCTGGCCGGCGAACTGCTGGATGCTGCTGAAGGCAAGGGTGCTGCAGTCAAGAAGCGTGAAGACGTGCACCGTATGGCCGAGGCCAACAAAGCGTTCTCGCACTACCGCTTCTAATTCAAGCATCAATCATTTTGCGAGGGCTTTATGGCTCGTACTACAGCAATTAACCGCTACCGTAACATCGGTATCTGCGCCCACGTTGACGCGGGCAAGACTACCACTACCGAGCGGATCCTGTTCTACACAGGTCTGAGCCACAAAATGGGCGAGGTGCACGACGGCGCCGCGACCACCGACTGGATGGTGCAGGAGCAGGAGCGCGGTATCACCATTACCTCCGCTGCCGTTACCACCTTCTGGAAAGGTTCCCGTGGTCAGTACGACAACTACCGCGTAAACGTCATCGATACCCCCGGCCACGTTGACTTCACCATTGAAGTAGAGCGTTCGCTGCGTGTACTCGACGGCGCGGTCGTTGTGTTCTGCGGTACCTCCGGCGTTGAGCCACAGTCCGAAACCGTATGGCGTCAGGCCAACAAGTACGGCGTTCCACGTGTTGTCTACGTGAACAAGATGGACCGTGCTGGTGCCAACTTCCTGCGCGTTGTCGGTCAGATCAAGAACCGCCTGGGTCACACCCCGGTTCCGGTCCAGCTGGCTATCGGTGCAGAAGACGACTTCCAGGGTCAGGTCGACCTGATCAAGATGAAAGCCATCTACTGGAACGAAGACGACAAGGGCACCACCTACCGCGAAGAAGAAATTCCAGCGGACATGGTCGACCTGGCTAACGAATGGCGCAACAACATGGTTGAAGCCGCCGCCGAAGCCAGCGAAGAGCTGATGAACAAGTACCTTGAAGAAGGTGAGCTGACCGTCGAAGAAATCAAGGCAGGCCTGCGCGCGCGCACCCTGGCCAGCGAGATCGTTCCGGCTGTCTGCGGTTCGTCGTTCAAGAACAAGGGCGTTCCCCTGGTTCTCGACGCCGTTATCGACTACCTGCCTGCTCCGACCGAAATTCCTGCGATCAAGGGTATCCACCCTGATCTGGCCGAAGTGCCGAAGGATGAAGTCACCCCAGAGCAGTACGACGAGCGTCATGCTGACGACGATGAGCCGTTCTCGGCTCTGGCGTTCAAGATTGCCACCGACCCGTTCGTTGGTACTCTGACCTTCGTTCGCGTTTACTCGGGCTTCCTGACCTCCGGTGACTCCGTCATCAACTCGGTCAAGGGCAAGAAAGAGCGCGTTGGTCGTATGGTGCAGATGCACGCCAACCAGCGTGAAGAGATCAAGGAAGTGCGTGCGGGCGATATCGCCGCTCTGATCGGCATGAAGGACGTCACCACTGGTGACACCCTGTGCAACGCCGACAAGCCGATCATCCTCGAGCGTATGGACTTCCCGGAGCCTGTGATTTCGCTCTCCGTAGAGCCGAAAACCAAGGCTGACCAGGAGAAGATGGGTATCGCACTGGGCAAGCTGGCCCAGGAAGACCCGTCGTTCCGCGTCAAGACCGACGAAGAAACTGGTCAGACCATCATCTCCGGTATGGGTGAGCTGCACCTGGACATCCTCGTTGACCGCATGAAGCGCGAGTTCAACGTCGAAGCCAACATCGGCAAGCCGCAGGTTTCGTACCGCGAGAAGATCACCAAGTCCAACGTCGAGATCGAAGGCAAGTTCGTTCGTCAGTCGGGCGGTCGTGGTCAGTTCGGTCACTGCTGGATCCGTTTCTCGGAGCCGGATCAGGACGAGAAGGGCAACATCACCGAAGGTCTGGTGTTTGCCAACGAAGTCGTTGGTGGTGTGATTCCTAAGGAATACATCCCTGCGATCCAGAAGGGTATCGAAGAGCAGATGAAGAACGGCGTTGTTGCCGGCTATCCTCTGATCGGCCTGAAGGCCGCGGTATTTGACGGTTCGTACCACGACGTCGACTCCAACGAAATGGCGTTCAAGATCGCTGCTTCGATGGCAACCAAGCAACTGGCCCAGAAGGGCGGTGGCGTGGTTCTCGAGCCGATCATGAAGGTCGAAGTTGTAACCCCGGAAGACTACCTGGGTGACGTGATGGGTGACCTGAACCGTCGTCGTGGTCTGGTCCAGGGTATGGATGAGTCGGTCTCTGGCCGTGTCGTCCGCGCTGAAGTTCCGCTCGGAGAAATGTTCGGTTACGCAACCGACGTTCGTTCCATGTCTCAGGGTCGCGCAAGCTACTCCATGGAATTCTCCAAATACGCCGAAGCTCCGTCGAACATCGTCGAAGCACTCGTTAAAAAACAAGGCTAATCCCCTTTAGGCAAGAGGTTCACTGTCGTGGCTAAAGAAAAATTTGATCGTTCCCTTCCCCACGTTAACGTCGGCACCATCGGCCACGTTGACCACGGTAAGACCACTCTGACCGCAGCTCTGACTCGCGTCTGCTCCGAAGTTTTCGGTTCGGCAGTCGTTGAGTTCGACAAGATCGACTCGGCTCCGGAAGAAAAAGCGCGCGGTATCACCATCAACACCGCTCACGTCGAGTACAACTCGAACATTCGTCACTACGCTCACGTTGACTGCCCAGGTCACGCTGACTACGTGAAGAACATGATCACCGGTGCTGCCCAGATGGATGGCGCGATCCTGGTTTGCTCGGCCGCCGATGGTCCGATGCCACAAACCCGTGAGCACATCCTGCTGTCCCGTCAGGTAGGCGTACCTTACATCGTGGTCTTCCTGAACAAGGCTGACCTGGTAGACGACGCCGAGCTGCTGGAACTGGTCGAGATGGAAGTTCGCGACCTGCTGTCCACCTACGACTTCCCAGGCGACGATACCCCGATCATCATCGGTTCGGCTCGTATGGCCCTGGAAGGTAAAGACGACAACGAAATGGGTACTACCGCTGTCAAGAAGCTGGTAGAAACTCTGGATGCCTACATCCCTGAGCCAGTTCGTGCCGTTGACCAGCCGTTCCTGATGCCGATCGAAGACGTATTCTCGATCTCGGGTCGTGGTACCGTTGTTACCGGTCGTATCGAGCGTGGTATCGTCCGCGTTCAGGATCCGCTGGAAATCGTTGGTCTGCGTGACACCACCACCACCACCTGCACCGGTGTTGAGATGTTCCGCAAGCTGCTGGACGAAGGCCGTGCTGGCGAGAACTGCGGCGTTCTGCTGCGTGGTACCAAGCGTGACGACGTTGAGCGTGGCCAGGTTCTGGTCAAGCCAGGTTCGGTCAAGCCGCACACCAAGTTCACCGCAGAAGTCTACGTTCTGTCGAAGGAAGAAGGCGGTCGTCACACTCCGTTCTTCAAAGGCTACCGTCCTCAGTTCTACTTCCGTACCACTGACGTGACCGGTAACTGCGAACTGCCGGAAGGCGTTGAAATGGTAATGCCAGGTGACAACATTCAGATGACTGTCACCCTGATCAAGACCATCGCAATGGAAGACGGTCTGCGCTTCGCTATCCGTGAAGGCGGTCGTACCGTCGGCGCCGGCGTCGTAGCAAAAATCATCGAGTAATCACTCGACCGATTGAAAAAACCCCCGCTCAGCGGGGGTTTTTTTTATTGGGTTGACACTAAATGGGGGCGTCTATAGAATCACGCCTCCTTTTAGCGGGCGTAGTGCGCCCGTTGGGAACAGCCTGGAGTCTGAAATCCAATGCAAAATCAGCAAATCCGTATCAGGTTGAAGGCTTTCGACCATCGCCTGATCGACCAATCCACCCAGGAAATCGTGGAAACCGCGAAACGTACTGGTGCACAAGTGCGTGGTCCAATTCCACTGCCTACCCGCAAAGAGCGTTTCACCGTTCTGGTTTCCCCGCACGTCAACAAAGACGCGCGTGACCAGTACGAGATCCGCACTCATAAGCGTGTTCTGGACATCGTCCAGCCAACGGATAAAACCGTTGATGCGCTGATGAAGCTTGATCTGGCGGCAGGTGTGGAAGTACAGATCAGCCTCGGCTAAGACTTCGGTCTGGTCGTGTAACGCTCTGAAATGGGCGGCCATAGCGGGTGAAAGCCCCGTACACTCATGAGGTTTACAACATGACTATTGGTGTAATCGGTCGCAAGTGCGGTATGACCCGCATTTTCACCGAAGAAGGTGTCTCCATTCCGGTCACGGTCATCGAGATCGAGCCGAATCGCGTCACCCAGTTCAAAACTGAAGAAACCGATGGCTACCGTGCAGTGCAAGTCACTGTCGGCGAGCGTCGTGCTTCGCGCGTGACTGCCGCTCAGGCAGGCCACTTCGCCAAGGCCAACGTTGCCGCTGGTCGCGGTGTCTGGGAGTTCCGTCTTGAAGAAGGCGATTTCCAGGCTGGCGATCTGATCAAAGCTGAACTCTTCACTGCAGGCCAGCTGGTAGACGTTACTGGTCAGTCCAAAGGTAAAGGCTTCGCCGGTACCATCAAGCGCTGGAACTTCCGTGGCCAGGACAACACCCACGGTAACTCCGTGTCGCACCGTGTCCCAGGTTCCATCGGCCAGTGCCAGACTCCTGGTCGTGTGTTCAAGGGCAAGAAAATGTCCGGTCACATGGGCGCCGAGCGCGTGACTGTTCAGTCCCTGGAAGTAGTTCGCGTAGACGCTGAACGCAACCTGCTGCTGGTCAAGGGTGCCGTTCCAGGCGCTACTGGCGGCGACGTGGTTGTACGTCCAGCTGTCAAGGCTCGCGGTTAAGGGGAAACTGACATGCAACTCAATGTAAATGACGCTCAGGCGATCGAAGTTTCCGAACTGACTTTCGGTGGCGAATTCAACGAGACGCTGGTACACCAAGCAGTCGTGGCCTACATGGCCGGCGGCCGTCAGGGCACCAAGCAGCAGAAGACCCGTTCCGACGTGGCTGGTGGCGGTAAGCGCCCATGGCGTCAGAAGGGTACTGGCCGTGCTCGTGCTGGTACCACTCGTGGTCCGATCTGGCGTGGCGGTGGTGTAACCTTCGCAGCTCGCCCTCAAGATCACTCGCAGAAGCTCAACAAGAAGATGTACCGCGCAGCCCTGCGCTCCATCCTCGCTGAGCTGGTGCGTAGCGACCGTCTGGTCGTGGTTCAGGACTTTGCTGTTGAAGCACCGAAAACCAAAGATCTGCTGAACAAGCTGAACGGCATGGGTCTGAACGACGTACTGATCGTTTCCGACGCTGTTGATCAGAACCTGTACCTGGCTGCTCGCAACCTGCCGCACGTCGATGTACGTGACGTACAAGGTTCCGACCCGGTCAGTCTGATCGCATACGAGAAAGTGTTGATCACTGTCTCGGCCGTGAAGAAATTCGAGGAGCTGCTGGGATGAACCAGGAACGCGTATTCAAAGTCCTCCTTGGCCCGCACGTTTCCGAGAAGGCTACCGTTCTGGCTGAGAAAAAAGGCCAGTTCGTATTCAAGGTTGCTACTGACGCAACCAAGCTGGAAATCAAGAAAGCTGTCGAAGGCCTGTTCAACGTAAAAGTTGAAAACGTGTCGACTGTTAACGTTCTGGGTAAAACCAAGCGTACCGCACGTGGTCTGGGCAAGCGTAATGACTGGAAGAAGGCGATCGTCTCCCTTCAGCCAGGCCAAGATCTCGATTTCAGCAGCAGTGCTGAGTAAGGAAGGGGTGCATCATGGCAATCGTTAAATGCAAACCGACTTCCCCTGGCCGCCGTTTCGTGGTCAAGGTGGTCAACCAGGAGCTGCACAAAGGCGCTCCTCACGCACCGCTGATCGAGAAAAAATCGAAGTCTGGTGGTCGTAACAACAATGGCCGCATCACCACTCGTCACGTTGGTGGTGGTCATAAGCAGCATTACCGTCTGGTCGACTTCCGTCGCAACGACAAAGATGGCATTCCAGCCACTGTCGAGCGTATCGAATACGACCCGAACCGTACTGCTCACATCGCCCTGCTGTGCTACGCAGACGGTGAGCGTCGCTACATCATCGCCCCTAAAGGCGTGAGCGCTGGCGACCAGCTGATCGCAGGTGCCCTGGCCCCAATCAAGGCCGGTAACTCCCTGCAGCTGCGCAATATCCCAGTAGGTAGCACCATTCACGGCATCGAACTGAAGCCGGGTAAAGGTGCTCAGATCGCTCGTTCCGCTGGTGCTTCGGCTCAGCTGATCGCTCGTGAAGGCGTCTACGTGACTCTGCGTCTGCGTTCCGGTGAGATGCGTAAAGTACTGGCTGAGTGCCGTGCGACCCTGGGCGAAGTCTCGAACTCCGAGCACAGCCTGCGTTCGCTGGGTAAAGCTGGTGCCAAACGCTGGCGCGGCGTTCGCCCAACCGTTCGTGGTGTTGCCATGAACCCGGTTGACCACCCACATGGTGGTGGTGAAGGTCGTACCTCCGGTGGTCGTCATCCGGTATCGCCATGGGGCTTCCCAACCAAGGGTGCGAAGACCCGTGGTAATAAGCGTACCGACAACATGATCGTCCGTCGTCGCAAGTAACTAGAGGGATACGACAGTGCCACGTTCTCTGAAAAAAGGTCCTTTTATCGATCTTCACCTGCTGAAGAAGGTCGAAGTGGCGGTGGAGAAGAACGATCGCAAGCCAGTTAAAACCTGGTCGCGCCGTTCGATGATCCTGCCACAAATGGTCGGTCTGACCATCGCGGTACACAACGGTCGTCAACATGTCCCAGTTCTGGTGAACGAAGACATGGTCGGCCACAAACTGGGCGAGTTCGCCGGTACCCGCACCTATCGCGGGCACGTGGCTGACAAGAAAGCCAAGCGTTAAGGGGTAAGGAAATGGAAGTAGCCGCTAAGTTGTCGGGCGCTCGCATCTCCGCCCAGAAAGCCCGCTTGGTCGCCGACCAGATCCGCGGGAAGAAGGTGGGCGAAGCGCTCAACCTGTTGGCCTTCAGCAGCAAAAAAGCCGCTGAAATCATGAAGAAAGTCCTCGAGTCGGCCGTTGCCAACGCCGAACACAACGAAGGCGCAGACGTTGATGACCTGAAGGTCTCCACCGTCTTCGTCAACGAAGGGCGTTCGCTGAAGCGCATCATGCCACGTGCCAAAGGCCGTGCTGATCGCATCGTCAAGCGGTCTTGCCATATCACTGTCAAGGTTGCGGACAAGTAACGGAGTCGATCAGATGGGTCAGAAAGTACATCCCACTGGCATTCGCCTGGGAATCGTCAAGGAGCACACCTCCGTCTGGTACGCAGACGGTGCTACTTACGCAGATTACCTGTTGAAGGATCTGAAAACGCGTGAGTACCTCCAAGACAAACTAAAAAGCGCGTCCGTAAGCCGTATCGATATTCATCGTCCGGCTCAAACTGCACGCATCACCATCCACACCGCTCGTCCCGGTATCGTTATCGGTAAGAAAGGTGAAGATGTCGAGAAGCTGCGTCAGGACCTGACCAAGCAGATGGGTGTGCCTGTGCACATCAACATCGAAGAGATCCGCAAGCCGGAACTCGACGCTATGCTGGTTGCGCAGAGCGTAG
Source organism: Pseudomonas sp. S1(2024) (assembly GCF_046557535.1). NCBI lineage: Bacteria > Pseudomonadati > Pseudomonadota > Gammaproteobacteria > Pseudomonadales > Pseudomonadaceae > Pseudomonas > Pseudomonas sp. S1(2024). The sequence continues at coordinate 39,737 of NZ_JBKGFP010000103.1, read as the reverse complement.
CTCAGCAGCTGGAACGCCGCGTAATGTTCCGTCGCGCCATGAAGCGCGCCGTACAGAACGCCATGCGTATTGGTGCCAAGGGCATCAAGATCCAGGTGAGCGGTCGTCTCGGCGGTGCTGAGATTGCTCGTACCGAGTGGTATCGCGAAGGTCGTGTGCCTCTGCACACCCTGCGTGCCGATATCGACTACAACACCTACGAAGCTCACACCACTTACGGTGTGATCGGTGTGAAGGTTTGGATCTTCAAAGGCGAAGTTATTGGTGGTCGCCAAGAAGAACTGAAACCACAAGCACCAGCGCCTCGTAAAAAAGCTGCTAAGTAAGGGGTACGCCAAATGTTGCAACCAAAGCGTACAAAATTCCGCAAGCAGATGACTGGCCACAACCGTGGTCTGGCACTGCGCGGTAGCAAAGTCAGCTTCGGCGAATTCGCCCTGAAAGCTGTTGCTCGCGGTCGCCTCACCGCTCGCCAGATCGAGTCCGCACGTCGTGCGCTGACCCGTCACGTAAAACGTGGCGGTAAGATCTGGATCCGTGTGTTCCCGGACAAGCCGATCTCCAAGAAGCCTCTCGAGGTTCGTATGGGTAAAGGTAAGGGTTCCGTGGAATACTGGGTTGCCCAGATTCAGCCAGGCAAAGTCCTGTATGAGATCGAGGGTGTTTCTGAAGAGCTGGCGCGCGAAGCTTTCGCCCTGGCTGCTGCAAAGCTGCCTCTCGCCACCTCCTTTGTTAAGCGGACGGTGATGTGATGAAAGCGAATGAACTTCGTGAAAAATCGGCACAGCAACTGAATGAGCAACTGCTCGGCTTGCTGCGCGACCAGTTCAATCTGCGTATGCAGAAAGCAACTGGCCAGTTGGGGCAGTCGCACCTGCTCTCGCAAGTTAAGCGTGACATCGCTCGCGTGAAAACTGTGCTCAACCAGCAGGCAGGTAAGTGATCATGGCTGAAGCTGAAAAAACCGTCCGTACGCTGACTGGCCGTGTCGTCAGCGACAAAATGGACAAGACCATCACCGTTCTGATCGAGCGTCGCGTAAAGCACCCGATCTACGGTAAATACGTTAAGCGTTCGACTAAGCTGCACGCGCACGACGAAGCCAACCAGTGCAAGATCGGCGACAAGGTTTCCATCCGTGAAACCCGTCCGCTGGCCAAGACCAAGTCCTGGGCACTGGTTGAAGTCCTCGAACGCGCTGTTGAAGTCTAAGGGCTAGGGGTCGGAGAAATTTTATGATTCAGACTCAATCCATGCTCGATGTGGCCGATAACAGCGGCGCTCGTCGCGTCATGTGCATCAAGGTGCTCGGCGGTTCGCACCGCCGTTACGCCGGCATCGGTGACATCATCAAGGTAACCGTCAAGGAAGCAATTCCGCGCGGTAAGGTCAAGAAAGGCCAAGTGATGACTGCTGTTGTCGTGCGCACCCGTCACGGTGTTCGTCGCGCTGACGGTTCCATCATTCGTTTCGACGGCAACGCTGCTGTTCTGCTGAACAACAAGCAAGAGCCGATCGGCACTCGCATCTTCGGGCCAGTGACCCGTGAACTTCGTACTGAGAAGTTCATGAAGATCGTCTCGCTCGCCCCTGAAGTGCTGTAAGGAGATCCGACATGCAAAAGATTCGTCGTGACGACGAGATCATCGTGATCGCCGGCAAAGACAAAGGTAAGCGCGGTAAGGTGCTGAAGGTTCTGGCTGACAACCGTCTGGTTGTTGGTGGTGTGAACCTGGTCAAGCGTCATACCAAGCCTAACCCGATGGCGGGCGTACAGGGCGGTATCGTCGAAAAAGAAGCGCCTCTGCACGCTTCCAACGTTGCCATCTTCAACGGCGAAACCAACAAGGCTGACCGCGTTGGTTTCAAAGTAGAAGACGGTAAAAAAATTCGTGTCTTCAAGTCGACCCAAAAAGCGGTTGATGCTTGAACACTGCTAGGTAGAAGACCATGGCACGACTGAAAGAGATTTACCGGAACGAAATCGCTCCTAAGCTTAAGGAAGAACTTAAGCTGTCGAACGTGATGGAAGTTCCGCGCGTTACCAAGATCACCCTGAACATGGGTCTGGGCGAAGCGATCGGCGACAAGAAAGTCATCGAGCACGCTGTTGCCGACCTGGAAAAGATCACCGGTCAAAAGCCGGTAGTGACTTTCGCTCGTAAATCCATCGCGGGCTTCAAAGTCCGTGAAGGCTGGCCGATCGGTGTCAAGGTGACCCTGCGTCGCGACAAGATGTACGAATTCCTGGACCGCCTGCTGGCGATCTCCCTGCCTCGGGTTCGCGACTTCCGCGGCCTGAATGCCAAGTCCTTCGATGGCCGTGGCAACTACAGCATGGGCGTGAAAGAGCAGATCATCTTCCCGGAAATCGACTACGACAAGATCGATGCTCTGCGCGGTTTGGACATCACCCTGACCACCACTGCTCGTTCGGACGACGAAGGCCGCGCTCTGCTGCGTGCTTTCAAGTTCCCGTTCCGCAACTGATTGGAGTAGGAAAATGGCCAAGAAGAGCATGAAAAACCGCGAGCTGAAGCGTCAGCTCACGGTAGCCAAGTACGCCAAAAAGCGTGCCGAGCTGAAAGCGACCATCGTCAACCTGAACGCCTCTCCTGAAGAGCGTTTCGCTGCCGTTGTCGCCCTGCAGAAGCAGCCACGTGATGCCAGCGCTTCGCGTCTGCGCAACCGTTGCCGCCTGACCGGTCGTCCTCACGGTGTATACCGTAAGTTCGGCCTGGGCCGTAACATGCTGCGTCAAGCTGCAATGCGCGGTGACGTACCAGGTCTGGTCAAGGCCTCCTGGTAATCGCAGCAGGCTGGATCCCGGCGGAAGGGGAGCAATCTTCCGACCGCCGGTGACCTCGCCAACAAACAAGCCCCTATATGGGGCTTGTTTCGTTTCTACCTTGTGTCTAGAATGACCGGCTCACCTGAGCCTGGGTTTTTTGCCCTGTCCGCTCGGGTGGTTGTGATAGCCGCAAGGCTAATAATTCTTGTATCAGGAGCATCTAGCCCATGAGTATGCAGGACCCGTTAGCGGACATGCTAACTCGCATCCGTAATGCCCAGATGGCTGAAAAGTCCGTCGTAAGCATGCCTTCCTCCACCCTGAAGGTCGCGGTTGCCAAAGTTCTGAAAGACGAAGGTTACATCGCCGGCTACCAGGTAACTGGTGAGGCCAAGCCTTCCCTGTCGATCGAACTGAAGTACTTCGAAGGCCGTCCGGTCATCGAGGAGCTGAAGCGCTCCAGCCGTCCAGGCCTGCGCCAGTACAAGTCCGTCGCAGAACTGCCGAAAGTACGTGGCGGTCTGGGCGTGTCTATCGTCTCCACCAACAAAGGTGTGATGACTGATCGCGCTGCGCGCGCTGCCGGTGTCGGCGGCGAAGTTCTGTGCACAGTGTTCTAAGGGGAGATAGGCATGTCTCGCGTCGCTAAGAACCCCGTTAAGCTGCCAGCAGGCGTCGAAGTCAAATTCGCCGGCCAGCAGCTTTCGGTGAAGGGTGCCAAAGGCACTCTCGAACTGAACGTTCACTCGTCTGTTGAAGTTACCGAAGAGTCTGGCGAGCTGCGTTTCGTCGCTCGTAACGGTGACCAGCAAGCTCGCGCCATGGCCGGTACCACCCGCGCTCTGGTGAACAACATGGTCCAGGGCGTAAGCCAAGGCTTCGAGCGCAAGCTCCAGCTGGTCGGTGTTGGTTACAAGGCACAGGCCAAGGGCACCGTCCTGAACCTGGCCCTGGGCTTCTCGCACCCAGTGGACTACGAACTGCCAGCCGGTATCACCGCTGAAACCCCAAGCCAGACCGACATCCTGATCAAGGGTATCGACAAGCAGCTGGTGGGTCAGGTGGCCGCTGAAATCCGCGACTTCCGTCCGCCAGAGCCTTACAAAGGCAAGGGTGTGCGTTACGCGGACGAAGTAGTCCGTCGTAAAGAAGCCAAGAAGAAGTAGGGCCTAGCAAATGACCGACAAAAAAGTTACTCGACTGCGTCGCGCTCGCAAAGCACGTCTCAAGATGCACGAACTCGAAGTCGTGCGCCTGTGCGTGTTCCGCTCCTCGCAGCACATCTACGCCCAGGTCATTTCGGCCGACGGCAGCAAGGTTCTGGCAAGCGCCTCGACCTTGGACAAAGAACTGCGTGATGGCGCCACTGGCAACATCGACGCGGCCACTAAGGTTGGCAAGCTGGTAGCTGAGCGTGCGAAAGCCGCCGGTGTATCTCAAGTTGCCTTTGACCGTTCCGGCTTCAAGTACCACGGCCGCGTCAAAGCGCTGGCTGATGCTGCTCGTGAAGGCGGGCTGGAGTTCTAAGTTATGGCAAATAACGATCAAAAGCGCGACGAAGGCTACATCGAGAAGCTGGTTCAAGTTAACCGCGTTGCCAAAACCGTAAAAGGCGGCCGTATCTTCACCTTCACCGCACTGACCGTGGTAGGTGATGGTAAGGGCCGTGTTGGCTTCGGCCGTGGCAAATCGCGCGAAGTACCTGCCGCGATCCAGAAAGCCATGGAAGCTGCTCGCCGCAACATGATCCAGGTTGATCTGAAGGGCACCACCCTGCAGTACGCCACCAAGGCTGCCCACGGCGCCTCGAAGGTTTACATGCAGCCTGCCTCGGAAGGTACCGGTATCATCGCCGGTGGCGCAATGCGTGCTGTCCTGGAAGTTGCTGGTGTTCAGAACGTTCTGGCCAAGTGCTACGGTTCGACCAACCCAGTGAACGTGGTTTACGCCACCTTCAAGGGTCTGAAAGCCATGCAATCTCCTGAATCCATTGCTGCCAAGCGCGGCAAGAGCGTCGAGGAGATCTTCTGATCATGGCAACCGTAAAAGTAACGCTGATCAAGAGCGTCTCGGGCCGTCTGCCTAACCACAAGCTGTGCGTTAAGGGTCTGGGTCTGCGTCGCATCGGTCACACTGTAGAAGTCCAGGATACTCCCGAAAACCGCGGGATGATCAACAAGGCTTACTACATGCTGAAGGTCGAGGGTTAATCGATGAAACTCAATGATCTGAGTCCAGCGCCGGGTTCCCGTCGCGAGAAGCATCGTCCAGGTCGTGGTATCGGTAGCGGTCTGGGTAAGACCGGCGGCCGTGGCCACAAAGGTCAGACTTCCCGTTCGGGTGGTTCGATCGCTCCTGGCTTCGAAGGCGGTCAACAGCCGCTGCACCGTCGTCTGCCGAAGTTCGGCTTCGTTTCCCTGAAAGCCATGGATCGCGCCGAAGTGCGTCTGTCCGAGCTGGCCAAGGTGGAAGGCGACGTGATCTCCGTGCAATCCCTGAAGGATGCCAACGTGATCGGCCAGAACGTACAGCGCGTGAAAATCATGCTGTCTGGCGAAGTCACTCGCGCAGTCACCATCAAGGGTATCGCAGCCACCAAGGGTGCGCGTGCGGCTATCGAAGCAGCTGGCGGCAAGTTCGAGGAATAAATGGCTAAGCAAGGTGCTCTCTCTTCGCTCGGTAAGGGCGGGATGTCGGAACTCTGGGCTCGTCTGCGCTTTCTGTTCATGGCGATCATCGTCTATCGGATAGGTGCGCATATCCCGGTTCCTGGCATCAATCCAGACCGTCTGGCGGATCTGTTTCGGCAGAATGAGGGGACCATTCTTAGCTTGTTCAACATGTTTTCCGGTGGCGCGCTTGAGCGCATGAGCATCTTTGCACTGGGGATCATGCCGTACATCTCGGCATCGATCATCATGCAGTTGATGACGGCGGTCAGCCCGCAACTGGAACAGTTGAAGAAGGAAGGTGAAGCTGGCCGTCGCAAGATCAGCCAGTACACCCGCTACGGCACCGTTATCCTGGCACTGGTTCAAGCCATTGGCATGTCCATTGGCCTGGCCAACCAGGGCGTGGCGTTTTCTGTAGGCCTGGGCTTCCATGTCGTTGCCGTCTCCACCTTCGTGGCAGGCGCGATGTTCATGATGTGGCTGGGCGAGCAGATCACCGAGCGCGGTGTGGGCAACGGTATCTCGATGTTGATCTTCGCGGGTATCGTTGCCGGTCTTCCGAGAGCAATCGGGCAGTCTTTCGAGTCTGCGCGCACAGGCGATATCAACATTTTCGCCCTGGTCGCTATCGGTTTGCTGGCAGTAGCGATTATCGGTTTTGTGGTGTTCATTGAGCGTGGTCAGCGTCGTATCGCCGTTCACTACGCCAAGCGTCAGCAGGGCCGCAAGGTCTTCGCTGCGCAGACCAGCCACTTGCCGCTGAAGGTGAACATGGCGGGGGTTATCCCGGCCATTTTCGCGAGCAGCATTCTGCTGTTCCCGGCTTCGCTGGGTGCCTGGTTCGGTCAGTCCGAAGGTATGGGCTGGCTGCAGGACATCTCGCAGTCGATCGCTCCTGGTCAGCCGTTGAACATTCTGCTGTTTAGTGCAGGGATCATTTTCTTCTGCTTCTTCTACACAGCGCTGATGTTCAACCCGAAAGACGTAGCGGAAAACCTGAAGAAGTCCGGTGCCTTTATTCCGGGTATCCGTCCTGGTGAGCAGTCGGCACGCTACATTGATGGCGTTCTGACCCGTCTGACCATGTTCGGTGCTCTTTACATGATGGCCGTCTGCCTTCTGCCCCAGTTCCTGGTGGTGGCAGCAAATGTGCCGTTCTACCTTGGCGGGACCTCGTTGCTGATTGTGGTAGTGGTTGTGATGGACTTCATGTCCCAAGTACAATCGCACCTCGTTTCGCACCAGTACGAATCCCTGATGAAGAAAGCCAACCTGAAAGGCTACGGTGGCAGCGGTCTGCTGCGCTGATACGCCCCTAAGGTTCGAGGAGTCGGTAATGAAAGTTCGTGCATCGGTGAAAAAGCTGTGCCGTAACTGCAAGATCATCCGTCGCGAAGGCGTCGTACGAGTGATCTGCAGCGCGGAACCGCGTCACAAACAGCGCCAAGGCTGAGTGTGATCTGCGCTTCAAACCCAGCAGCTAGTGTGCTGCTGGGTTGATTATTCGTTTCTACAGCGATATTATCTCGCGCCCTATTTCTTGGCTTCCGGGGCGTAGGTAGCTGTCAATTGGAGTCCCACTGAATGGCCCGTATTGCAGGCGTCAACATTCCAGATAACAAGCATGCTGTTATCTCGCTGACCTACATCTATGGTGTCGGTCGCACTACTGCACAGAAGATCTGTGCAGACGCTGGTGTAAACCCAGCCGCTAAGATCAAGGATCTGAGCGACGAGCAAATCGAAACCCTGCGTGGCGAAGTCGCGAAGTTCACCACCGAAGGTGACCTGCGTCGTGACATCAACATGAAGATCAAGCGCTTGATGGACCTGGGTTGCTACCGCGGCCTGCGTCATCGTAAAGGTCTGCCGGTTCGCGGTCAGCGCACCAAGACCAACGCACGCACCCGTAAGGGCCCGCGTAAGCCGATCCGCAAGTAATCGCCCAGGAATATAGACATGGCAAAACCTGCTGCTCGTCCTCGTAAGAAAGTCAAAAAGACAGTGGTTGATGGCATCGCCCACATCCATGCCTCTTTCAACAACACCATCGTGACCATCACCGACCGTCAGGGCAACGCTTTGTCCTGGGCGACCTCCGGTGGTTCGGGTTTCCGTGGTTCGCGCAAATCCACCCCGTTCGCAGCCCAGATCGCTGCTGAGCGTGCTGGTCAAGCTGCGCTGGAATACGGTCTGAAGAACCTCGACGTAAACGTCAAGGGTCCAGGTCCAGGTCGTGAGTCCGCCGTTCGTGCACTGAACAGCTGCGGCTACAAGATCGCCAGCATCACCGACGTGACGCCAATCCCGCACAACGGGTGCCGTCCGCCGAAGAAGCGTCGCGTGTAATCAGGAGACAGATAAATGGCACGTTACATTGGTCCAAAATGCAAACTGTCTCGTCGTGAAGGCACTGACCTGTTCCTGAAGAGCGGCGTTCGCGCTCTGGAATCGAAGTGCAACATCGAAGCAGCCCCAGGTATCCACGGCCAGCGCCGTGGCCGTCAGTCCGACTACGGTACCCAGCTGCGCGAGAAGCAAAAAGTTCGTCGTATCTACGGTGTTCTGGAGCGTCAGTTCCGCGGTTACTACCAGGCTGCAGCCTCGAAAAAAGGCGCAACCGGTGAGAACCTGCTGCAACTGCTCGAGTGCCGTCTGGATAACGTCGTCTACCGTATGGGCTTCGGCTCGACTCGTTCCGAGTCCCGTCAGCTGGTTTCGCACAAAGCGATCAGCGTCAACGGTAAGACTGTAAACATTCCATCCTACCAAGTTCGTCCGGGTGACGTGGTCGCGGTTCGCGAGAAGTCGCTGAACCAGCTGCGCATTGTTCAAGCCCTTGAACTGTGCGCCCAGCGTGGCCGCGTTGAGTGGGTTGACGTGGATGCTGCTAAAAAGTCGGGCGTTTTCAAGAACGTTCCTGCTCGCAGCGACCTGTCTGCCGACATCAACGAGAACCTGATTGTCGAGCTCTACTCCAAGTAAGGGCTAGAAAATAGGTGCATCCATGCAGATTTCGGTAAATGAGTTCCTGACTCCCCGCCACATTGATGTGCAGGTAGTCAGTCCGACCCGCGCCAAGATTACGCTCGAGCCTCTCGAGCGTGGTTTCGGCCATACCCTGGGCAACGCGCTGCGCCGCATCCTGTTGTCCTCCATGCCTGGCTGTGCAGTAGTCGAGGCCGAGATCGACGGCGTACTCCACGAGTACTCCGCGATCGAAGGTGTTCAGGAAGACGTCATTGAAATCCTGTTGAACCTGAAAGGCCTGGCTATCAAACTGCACGGTCGTGACGAAGTTACGCTGACCTTGTCGAAAAAGGGTTCGGGGGTGGTTACCGCTGCCGATATTCAGCTGGATCACGATGTCGAGATCGTCAACCCCGATCACGTAATCGCGAACCTGGCGTCGAACGGCGCCCTGAACATGAAGCTCACTGTAGCTCGTGGTCGTGGTTACGAGCCGGCCGACTCCCGTCAAACCGACGAAGACGAAAGCCGTAGCATTGGCCGTCTGCAGTTGGACGCTTCGTTCAGCCCGGTGCGTCGTATCGCCTATGTGGTCGAGAACGCCCGTGTTGAACAGCGTACCAACCTGGACAAGCTGGTCATTGATCTGGAAACCAACGGCACCCTGGATCCTGAAGAGGCTATCCGCCGCGCTGCGACCATCCTGCAACAGCAGCTGGCCGCGTTCGTCGACCTCAAAGGTGACAGCGAGCCTGTCGTAGTCGAGCAGGAAGACGAGATCGATCCGATCCTGCTGCGTCCGGTTGACGACCTGGAACTGACTGTACGTTCGGCCAACTGCCTCAAGGCGGAGAACATCTACTACATCGGCGACCTGATTCAGCGTACCGAAGTAGAGCTGTTGAAGACTCCTAACCTGGGCAAGAAGTCCCTGACTGAAATCAAGGACGTCCTGGCCTCTCGTGGTCTGTCTCTCGGCATGCGCCTCGACAACTGGCCGCCTGCAAGTCTTAAGAAAGACGACAAGGCGACCGCCTGATCGTCGTAATCACCGAACGTAGTGTTTGGTAAGGAATGAATCATGCGTCATCGTAAAAGTGGACGTCACCTGAGCCGTACCAGCTCTCACCGCAAGGCTATGTTCCAGAACATGGCAGTGTCGCTGATCGAGCACGAGCTGATCAAAACCACCCTGCCGAAAGCCAAGGAACTGCGCCGCGTTGCCGAGCCGCTGATCACCCTGGCCAAGGAAGACAGCGTAGCTAACCGCCGTCTGGCCTTCGATCGTACCCGTTCGAAGTCCGCTGTTGGCAAGCTGTTCAACGACCTGGGCAAGCGTTACGCCACCCGTCAGGGCGGCTACCTGCGCATCCTGAAGTGCGGTTTCCGCGCTGGCGACAACGCTCCTATGGCGTACGTCGAGCTGGTTGATCGTCCGGTCGGCGGTGCTGTAGAAGCTGCTGAGTAAGACGTTCTGTCTGCTACAAAGAACCGGGCCTAGTGCCCGGTTTTTTGTTTCAAGATGTATTGTTTATTTCTATTGATTCAAGTCACGTAATGCATTTGTTCTTGTAACCTTGCTCGTCAATACTCTCTCCAGAGCCGATTAGCCGGCGCTTGAAGACCGATAAGGAGAGCCCATGAGCAAGATTCTCACCACCGCCAGCGGTGCACCTGTAGCAGACAACCAGAATTCCCGTTCCGCCGGCCCGCGCGGCCCGCTGCTGCTCGACGACTTCCACCTGATCGAGAAGCTCGCCCACTTCAACCGCGAGAACATTCCTGAGCGCCGCGTACACGCAAAAGGCTCGGGCGCCTACGGCACCTTTACCGTCACCCGCGATATCACCGATTACACCAGTGCCAAGTTGTTTGAACAGGTTGGCAAGCAGACCGAAACCTTCCTGCGCTTCTCCACCGTTGGTGGTGAGCGTGGCTCCGCTGATACCGAGCGCGATCCCCGTGGTTTTGCCGTCAAGTTCTACACCGAGGAAGGCAACTGGGACATCGTCGGCAACAACACGCCGGTGTTCTTCATCCGCGACCCACTGAAGTTCCCGGACTTTATTCACACCCAGAAGCGTCACCCACAATCCAACCTGAAGAACGCCCAGATGATGTGGGACTTCTGGTCGCACTCTCCCGAGGCGCTGCATCAGGTCACCATTCTGTTCTCCGATCGCGGCATTCCGGACGGCTACCGCCACATGCACGGTTTCGGTAGCCATACCTACAGCCTGATCAATGCCAAGGGTGAACGCACCTGGGTCAAATGGCACTTCAAGACCCAGCAAGGCATCAAGAACCTCACACCGGCAGATGCCGCGCGCCTGGCAGGTACTGACCCGGACTACGCCCAGCGCGACCTGTTCGAGGCCATCGAGCGAGGCGATTACCCACGCTGGACCGTATGCATCCAGGTGATGAGCGAGGCCGAGGCTGCCAGCCGCGACGAAAACCCCTTCGACGTGACCAAGACCTGGTCGCAGAAGGTCTACCCGCTGATTGAAGTGGGCGTGCTGGAGCTCAACCGTAACCCGCTCAACTACTTTGCCGAGGTCGAGCAGGCTGCGTTTGGCCCGAGCAACATGGTGCCGGGTGTTGGCCTGTCGCCGGACCGCATGCTGCAAGGGCGGGTATTCGCCTACGCCGACGCGCACCGCTACCGGGTGGGCACCAACCATCAGCAACTGCCGGTGAACGCACCACGCTGCCCGGTCAACAGCTACCAGCGTGATGGTTCCATGGCCACTGCCACTTACGGCAGCGCGCCGAACTATGAGCCCAACAGCTACAGCGATGCGCCAAAGCAGTCACCAAGCCACGCCGAGCCTGCACTGGCCCTGAATGGTTCGGCAGACCGCTACGACCACCGCGAGGACACCGACTACTACAGCCACGCCGGCGCGCTGTTCCGCCTGATGAACGATGAGCAGAAAGCCCTGCTGATAAACAACATTGCCGGCACCATGGCAGGCGTCAGCGAAGACGTGATCCAGCGTCAGCTGCAATACTTCTTCAAGGCCGATCCGGCCTACGGCGAAGGGGTTGCCAAGGCCTTGGGCATCAATCTCGCCTAAGTCGAAGTGATAAGAAGAACCGCCCTCATTTGGGCGGTTTTTCAATGAATATCACTACTGTTTAACCGATTTTTTGCTTCTAATTGCGCGGTTTTCAGTGACCGCAGGCAAAAGCTGGTTCACACTGTGTGACATAGACGTTTTCACATGGAGAAGCAGGGCGATGCAAGGTCACCCGGACGTAATCAACTACCTCGTTACGCTGCTGAAGGGCGAACTGGCGGCGCGTGACCAGTACTTCATTCACTCGCGTATGTACGAAGACTGGGGCCTGTCCAAGCTCTACGAGCGCATCAACCACGAAATGGAAGAAGAGACGCAGCACGCCGATGCCCTGATGCGTCGCATCCTCATGCTCGAAGGCACCCCTGACATGCGCGCGGATGACCTGGAGGTGGGCAGCACCGTGCCGGAAATGATCGAGGCCGACCTCAAGCTCGAGTACAAGGTACGCGGCGCGCTGTGCAAAGGCATCGAACTGTGCGAATTGCACAAGGACTACATCAGCCGCGATATCCTGCGTGCACAGTTGGCTGATACCGAAGAAGATCACACCTACTGGCTGGAGAAGCAGCAGGGGCTGATCAAGGCCATTGGCCTGGAGAATTACCTGCAGTCGCAGATGTAAAAGCCTGGGGCTGTTTGGCGGCCCTGTTACGACACAAGGCTGCTCCTAAGTTGGAATACGCCAATCCAGAGATTACGCGATCGCCTGTAGGAGCGGCCTTGTGTCGCGAAAGGGGCGCAAAGCGCCCCCCAAGGCCTTATGCCCGATCCCGCTCCAGCAACGGTTTCAGGTAGTGCCCGGTATACGACTGCTTCATCGTACTCAGTTCTTCCGGCGTACCGCAGGCAATGATCTGCCCGCCTTTCGAACCACCCTCCGGCCCCAGATCCACCAGCCAATCCGCGGTCTTGATCACATCCAGGTTGTGCTCGATCACCACCACGGTATTGCCGTGGTCGCGCAGGCGATGCAGGACGTCCAGCAACTGCTGAATATCGGCAAAGTGCAGGCCCGTGGTCGGCTCGTCGAGGATGTACAGGGTCTTGCCGGTGTCACGCTTGGACAGTTCGCGCGACAGCTTCACTCGCTGTGCCTCACCGCCCGACAGCGTGGTCGCCGACTGGCCCAGCTTGATGTATGACAGCCCCACATCCATCAACGTCTGCAGCTTGCGCGCCAGCGCCGGCACTGCGTCGAAGAACTCGCGGGCATCCTCGATGGTCATTTCCAGCACCTCGTGGATGTTCTTGCCCTTGTACTTGATCTCCAGGGTTTCGCGGTTGTAGCGCTTGCTCTTGCACACGTCGCACGGCACATAGATGTCCGGCAGGAAGTGCATCTCCACCTTGATCAGGCCATCGCCCTGGCAGGCCTCGCAACGGCCTCCCTTGACGTTGAACGAGAAACGCCCCGGACCATAGCCGCGCGAACGCGATTCCGGCACACCGGAGAACAGCTCGCGGATCGGCGTGAAGATGCCGGTGTAGGTCGCCGGGTTCGAGCGAGGGGTGCGGCCGATCGGGCTCTGGTCGATGTCCACTACCTTGTCCAGGTGCTGCAGGCCATCCATGCTGGCATGCGGCGCCGCTTCCAGGCTGCTTGAGCCATTCAGGGCGGTCGCGGCCAGTGGGAACAGGGTGTTGTTGATCAGTGTCGACTTGCCCGAACCGGACACCCCCGTCACGCAGGTCAGCAGGCCGATCGGGATTTCAAGGTCGACGTTTTGCAGGTTGTTGCCACGCGCGCCCTTGAGCTTGAGTTGCAGCTTCTTGTTGCGCGGCGTGCGCTTGGCCGGCACTACGATCTTCTTGCGCCCTGACAGGTACTTGCCGGTCAGCGAGTCGGGGTGCTCCATGACCTCCTGCGGCGACCCCTCGGCGACGATCTGACCGCCGTGCACGCCGGCCCCAGGGCCGATGTCCACCACGTAGTCGGCCAGGCGGATGGCGTCCTCGTCGTGTTCCACCACGATTACCGTGTTGCCCAGGTCGCGCAGGTGGTTGAGGGTGGCCAGCAGGCGGTCATTGTCACGTTGATGAAGGCCGATGGACGGCTCATCGAGGATGTACATCACTCCCACCAGGCCAGCACCGATCTGGCTGGCCAGGCGGATACGCTGCGCTTCGCCACCGGACAGGGTATCAGCGCTGCGGTCCAGGGTGAGATAGTCGAGACCGACGTTCACCAGGAACTGCAGGCGCTCGCAGATTTCCTTGAGGATCTTCGCCGCAATCTCGCCACGGCGTCCGGTCAGAGTCAGCTCGCCGAAGTAGTTGCTGGCTTCACCGATCGGCAGGTTGGTCACTGCCGGTAGCGTTTTTTCGCCCACCCACACATGCCTTGCCTCACGGCGCAGGCGGGTGCCGCGGCAATCGGGGCACGGCTGGGTGCCGAGGAACTTGGCCAGTTCTTCGCGCACGGTGGCCGACTCGGTCTCGCGGTAGCGACGCTCCAGGTTCGGCACGATGCCTTCGAACGGGTGCGAGCGCTTGACGATGTCGCCACGGTCGTTGAGGTACTTGAAGTCGACGCTCTGCTTGCCGCTGCCCTGCAGGATCACCTTCTGGTGCTCGACCGAAAGCTGGCCGAATGGTTCCTCCAGGCTGAAGCCGTAATGCGCGGCCAGCGAGCCGAGCATCTGGAAGTAGTACACGTTGCGCCGGTCCCAGCCGCGGATTGCGCCTTCGGCCAAGGTGAGCTCGGCATTGACCAGGCGCTTGGTGTCGAAGAACTGCTTCACCCCCAGGCCATCGCAGGTCGGGCAGGCGCCGGCGGGGTTGTTGAAGGAGAACAGCTTCGGCTCCAGCTCGCTGATGGCATGGCCACAGACCGGGCAGGCGAAACGCGCGGAGAAGATCGTCTCTTCGCCGGGCTCGTCATCCATCGGCGCTACCAGGGCTATGCCGTCGGCCAGCTTGAGCGCTGTCTCGAACGACTCGGCCAGGCGCTGTTGCAGGTCGGCGCGGACCTTGAAACGGTCCACCACCACATCGATGCTGTGTTTTTTCTGCTTGTCCAGCTTGGGCAGTTCGTCGAGCTCGTAGAGCTTGCCGTTGACCCGGGCGCGCACAAAGCCCTGGGCCCGCAGCTCGTCGAACACCGCCAGGTGCTCGCCCTTGCGCTCGCGCACCACCGGCGCCAGCAGCATCAGCTTGCTGCCTTCCGGTCGCTCCAGCACCAGGTCGACCATCTGGCTGATCGTTTGCGCTTCCAGCGGGATATCGTGATCCGGGCAGCGTGGGGTACCCACGCGAGCGTACAGCAGGCGCAGATAGTCGTAGATTTCGGTGATGGTGCCGACCGTGGAGCGGGGGTTGTGCGAGGTCGACTTCTGCTCGATGGAAATGGCTGGCGACAGTCCTTCGATGGTATCGACGTCGGGCTTTTCCATCATCGACAGGAACTGCCGGGCGTAGGCCGACAGCGATTCCACATAGCGGCGCTGGCCTTCGGCGTACAGGGTGTCGAACGCCAGGGACGACTTGCCGGAACCGGACAGGCCGGTGATCACGATCAGCTTGTCCCGGGGCAGGGTCAGGTCAATGTTCTTCAGGTTGTGGGTACGTGCCCCACGAATCAGGATCTTGTCCACTGCGGCCTCGCTCGGCGGGCATAAACAAGGAAGTATACGGCGCCCTGCCATTACGCGGCAAAGCGTCGCGTAGATGCCGTCAAGCTGTCGGACTGATAGAATCGCCGCCGGTTCACACGAGGTTAATCCATGCACGACACCCACAACGAGCGTATGAGTGGCGGCGAAACCCGCGCCGCTGGCGGCCTGGCCCTGGTCTTTGCCTTTCGTATGCTGGGCATGTTCATGGTCTTGCCGGTGCTGGCCACCTACGGCATGGACCTGGCCGGTGCCACGCCTGCGCTGATCGGCCTGGCCATTGGTGCCTATGGCCTGACCCAGGCCGTATTGCAGATCCCGTTCGGGATCATTTCCGATCGCATCGGCCGCCGGCCTGTGATTTACCTGGGGCTGGTCATCTTTGCCCTGGGCAGTGTATTGGCGGCCCAGGCCGACTCTATCTGGGGGGTGATTGCCGGGCGTATCCTGCAGGGGGCCGGGGCGATTTCCGCTGCGGTCATGGCGCTGCTGTCCGACCTCACCCGCGAGCAGCATCGGACCAAGGCCATGGCCATGATCGGCATGAGCATCGGCCTTTCGTTTGCCGTCGCCATGGTCGTCGGCCCATTGCTGACTCGTGCCTTTGGCTTGTCAGGATTGTTCCTCGCCACGGCAGGACTTGCCCTGGTCGGCATCCTGCTGATCGCCTTTGTGGTGCCCAATACCCACAGCATCCTGCAGCACCGTGAGTCGGGTGTGGCGCGCCAGGCCATCGGCCCGACCCTGCGCCATCCGGACCTTCTGCGCCTGGATGTGGGCATCTTCATCCTCCACGCCATCCTCATGGCCAGCTTCGTCGCATTGCCACTGGCCTTTGTCGAGCGCGGCGGCCTGCCGAAGGAGCAGCACTGGTGGGTATACCTGACCGCATTGTTCATCTCATTTTTTGCAATGGTCCCGTTCATCATCTATGGCGAAAAAAAGCGCAAGATGAAACGCGTGCTGGCCGGGGCGGTCAGTGTGTTGCTGCTGGTGGAGGTGTTCTTCTGGCAGTGGGCTGACGGTTTGCGCGGACTGGTGATCGGCACCGTGGTATTCTTTACTGCATTCAACCTGCTGGAGGCATCGCTGCCTTCGCTGGTGAGCAAGGTGTCGCCTGCAGGTGGCAAGGGGACGGCAATGGGGGTTTACTCCACCAGCCAGTTCCTCGGTGCTGCCCTGGGAGGAATCCTCGGTGGCTGGTTGTTCCAGCACGGCGGGCTGAACATGGTGTTCCTCGGTTGTGCGGTACTGTGTGCCATCTGGTTGGTCGTCGCCTTGCGCATGAACGAGCCGCCCTATGTGACCAGCCTGCGCATGCCGCTGACGCCAGAGGCAGTCCGGGAAGCCGGCCTGACCGAGCGCCTGATGGCTGTACCGGGTGTGACCGACGCCGTCGTGGTGGCGGAAGAAGCCGCCATCTATATCAAACTGGATACGAAAATTTTGGACCGTACGACCCTCGAGCGCCTGGTGAACCCGGCCTCTTCGGCGTGCGAAGCCTAGGAGAACGTTATGGCCCGTGGGGTTAACAAAGTCATTCTGGTCGGCACCTGTGGCCAGGATCCCGAAGTCCGCTACCTGCCCAACGGTAACGCCGTGACCAACCTGAGCCTGGCTACCAGCGAGCAGTGGACCGACAAGCAGTCGGGCCAGAAGGTCGAGCGTACCGAGTGGCACCGTGTGTCGCTGTTCGGCAAGGTTGCCGAAATCGCCGGCGAATATCTACGCAAAGGTTCGCAGTGCTACATCGAAGGCAAGCTGCAGACCCGCGAGTGGGAAAAAGACGGCATCAAGCGCTACACCACCGAGATCATCGTCGACATCAACGGCACCATGCAGCTGCTCGGCGGTCGCCCGCAGAACCAGCAGCAGGGCGGTGACCCGTACAACCAAGGTGGCGGCAACTACGGTGGCGGCCAGCCGCAGCAGTACAACCAGGCCCCACGCCAGCAGGCCCCGCGCCCGCAACAGGCTCCTCAGCGCCCGGCCCCGCAGCAGCCAGCCCCGCAGCCGGCGGCTGACTTCGACAGCTTCGATGACGATATTCCGTTCTGATCCAAGCCGTTAAGCAGCTGGCAAAAAACCAAAAACCCAAGGCAGATGTCTTGGGTTTTTTTATGAGCAAACAGTGGTAGTGCTGTGCGGGCTTTCCTCTAGAAAGAAAGCGGCGAGGATAGGGCGCCAGCTTCGCGATATTGCGGGAATCTCGGCAGCCCATTGAGTAGGAAAAATGCCTATAAGATATTGCCAATTTTATATGGTTATAGGAAACGCTGACCGTAAATGTCAGAGACTTCTGAAGTTTTAGTGGAGCGCACTTTTTCTTTCCCTGATCGCTTAGTATTCACTTTTTAAAGGAGTGGATCATGCAAAGTGCTGAGAAGGAATGCCTGTTAGGTCAAATAAACCTGAAATCAGACGCGCGAAACTACGATGTCTCCGGTTTTTCCGAGATGTATGCGGCTCATCTTGAGGGGCCTGCTGGGGACGCTGCGTTTTACGGTCGAGTACTAATAGGCATTGGTTTCGCAATTTCCGCACTGGGCCTTGGCATCTTCCTGTTTGGGCCTGAGGTTATTTATTATGACCGGTTTTCAGGCCCAACTCTGATTCAACACATACAAGCGAATTCCGGCCTCGTTGCAATGGCCGGCGGGTTGATAATGGCGTGGGGCGGGAAGCAGCGGGATGAAGGCATTGTTTATCGGGAGGATTTTCTCCTGTCCCATTACAAGTTTGTAACGGAAGATGGGCAAGATGTTAGCGGTCAGGTTTCTGTCCGATATCTGGAAGGAGATAATTTCAGTGTATTCATCGACTTGTAGTCGAGCGAGTATGTTCGGGCTTTGTTAGAGTCACATTCGTCATTGATTCAAGTTATGCCTCTTGCTTGACAGTCTGCCCTCAGATCTTTTGGCTGGTGCCGTTCTGCTGTACCTGTTTGGTTGACGGCTACAAATCGAGCCCTGTGACACCGAGTGCCTGTTGGAGTGGTCTCGCGTCGCGAAACGGGCGCATAGTGCCCCAATGGCACGACTACACCAATACCAGTCCAGTTCAATAAAACAACCGCGGCTCCGGCGAGTCCAGCAAGCTGACCAGCTTGGTCAGGGCAAAGCCCAACTCCTGACGGCTGGGGGCCATCAAGGCGATGCGCACGCCGCAGCTGGCGTGGCTGCGCTCTGGCAGGAACTGGCTGCCACTGACTACAGTGACGCCGTTGTTACGCGCCAGGTTGGCGAATTCGTCGCTGGTCCACGGCTCGGGCAACTCCAGCCAGATGTGGAAGCTGTTGGGCTGGCTGCGGATCTTGTACTTGCCAAGGATCTCCTGGGCCATTTGCTGGCGCGCGGCAGCCTCTTCCTGTTGTTCTCGCACCAACTGGTCGGCCATGCCGCTGTTGATCAGGTTGCTGGCCAGTTGTGCCATCAACGGCGATGGCATCCAGACGCTGCTGCGTACCATCGACGATAGCCGCGAGAGGGTTTGCGGTGGGGCGTACAGGTAACCGATACGCAGCGCCGGCAGCACACTTTTGGACAGGCTGGTGAGATACACCGAACGTTCTGGCGCGTACGCCGCCAGTGGCTGGTAATCCGGTGCGGGTTCAAGGAAGCCGTAGATATCGTCATCGACGATGAACAGGTCGAACTCGCGGGCGATCTCTGCGATGGCCTGGCGCCGTGCGTGGGGCATGATCGAGTTGGTGGGGTTCTGGTGGGTGGTGACACACACCAACAGGGAAGGGCGATGCTCCAGGCAGGCCGCGCGCAATGCCTCGGGAATAAGGCCATGCTCGTCCATGGCCACGCCACGCAGGCGGCGGCCCATGCTGTGGGCCAGGGAGATGATGCCTGGGTAGCAGAACGATTCGCACAGCACCACATCGTCGCTCTTCGACAGGCTGCTTATGGCCACCAATAGTCCATGCTGGGCGCCAGAGGTCAGTACAACTTGTTGCCAGCGCGCGCCAGGCAGCCAGCGCCGAATCCAGTCTGCACCTGCTTGTTTGTGGGAGGTGTGACCACCTTCTGTCACATAGTCGAGTACCTGTCCCAGGTCCGCAGAGGTGGCCAGCTCGCTGATCGCCGCACCCAGCCACTCACTCATGTGGGCGTCGTTGGGTTTGATGATCGAGAGATCGATCTGGCTGCTTTCGCCAGTAACTGGTGTAGGCACCGACGGGGCGGATAACCGCTGTCGCAACTGCCTGACAAATGTGCCACGGCCTACCTCTCCAACCACCAGGCCGCGCTTGGCGGCTTCGTCGTAGGCTCTTCCAACGGTGCCGGGGGTTACATTCAGTGCCTCGGCAAGGTCTTTGAGGGTGGGCAAACGATCGCCTGCTGCAAGCCGACCACTTTCGATGTCCTGTTCAAGGGCATTAGCGATCATCAGGTAAACCGGCTGGGTTTGATCGCCGTATTGAGGGACCCACATGGAAATGGCACCAGATTCTGCAATTGCGCGCAGCCTAGCATGAAAGCCAAGATGCGGGTAATGATGGCAATCTTCGCCATTGAGTCGATTTAATTCTATATTGCATCGATTCAATTTTTGTAATTACAATCATCGCGCTGATTGGGACATGCACACTTGCGTTGTGCTTGGCAGGACACTCCACTGGATGGACTTCGCTATGGAAATTCTGGGCGCTTTCTGGGCGGAACACTGGTTGCTGGCGGTGCTCATGCTTGGGGCTATCGCTTTCGTTGCCGGCTTCGTAGACAGCATTGCCGGTGGCGGCGGGTTGTTCCTGGTGCCGGGCTTTCTGCTGGTCGGCATGCCACCGCAGGTTGCCCTCGGCCAGGAAAAACTGGTCAGTACCCTTGGCACACTGGCAGCCATTCGCAACTTCCTGGCCAACAGCAAGATGGTCTGGCAGGTGGCGCTGGTCGGCGTGCCATTCTCGTTGCTCGGTGCCTACCTGGGAGCGCACCTGATCGTCTCGATCTCCCAGGAAGCCGTGGGCAAGATCATCCTGGCGCTGATCCCCTTCGGCATCCTCATCTTCCTCACCCCCAAGGACCGCTTGGTCGAGGAGCGTGAACTGTCATCGCGCATGCTCTTCACCGTGGTACCGCTGACCTGCCTGGCCATCGGCTTCTACGACGGCTTCTTCGGCCCGGGTACCGGCAGCATGTTCATCATCGCGTTCCACTACCTGCTGCGCATGGACCTGGTCTCCAGCTCGGCCAATTCAAAAACCTTCAACTTCGCATCCAACATCGGCGCTTTGGTGGCCTTCGTCATTGCCGGCAAGGTCGTCTACCTGTTGGCGGTGCCGCTGGTGGCCTGCAACATCCTCGGTAACCACCTTGGCAGTGCACTGGCCCTGCGCAAGGGCAACGAAGTGGTGCGCAAGGCGCTGGTGTTCTCGATGCTCTGCCTGTTCACCAGCCTGGGCGTTAAGTACCTGGCCTGACCCTTCCATAGGAGACAACTGATGAAAACTGCATTCGTAACCGGCGCCTCCTCGGGCTTTGGCCGCGCCATCTGCCGTACCTTGATCGGCAAAGGCTACCGCGTGATCGGTGGCGCCCGGCGCATGGACAAGCTGCAAGCGCTGGCCGCCGAGCTAGGCGTCAATTTCATTCCGCTGGCGCTGGATGTCACCGACCCGGTGTCGCTCGAGAAGGCGGTCGAGCAGATTAGTGATGCGTCACTGCAGGTCGACCTGCTGGTCAATAATGCCGGGCTGGCGCTGGGCGTGGACCGTGCCCAGGCCAGTAGTGCGGAAAACTGGCAGCGGATGATCGACACCAACATCACTGGCCTGGCCATGGTCACCCACAAGATCCTGCCGCAGATGGTGGAAGCTGACAGCGGCATGATCATCAATATCGGCTCGATCGCCGGCACCTATCCCTACCCGGGCGGTAACGTGTATGGCGCCAGCAAGGCCTTCGTTCGCCAGTTCAGCCTCAACTTGCGCGCCGATCTGGCGGGCACCCGCGTGCGAGTGAGCAACATCGAGCCTGGGCTGTGCTCGGGGACCGATTTCTCGGTGGTGCGCCTGAACGGTGATCTGGATGCCGTGCAGGCGCTGTATCGGGACGTGGAGGCCATCCTGCCCGAGGACATCGCGGCCACGGTGGCCTGGATTGCCGAGCAGCCGGCGCATGTGAACATCAATACCATCGAGATCATGCCGGTGGCCCAGAGCAGTGCGGCGCTGAACGTGGTGCGCAACCTGCCGCTTTGCTGATCGGCCGGTGGTGGATGGCCGGGCGTTGCCGGTGTTCGCGGGCACGCCCGCTCCAACAGGAATAGCGCCCTGCTTCGGGCATGTGCAGTAACTGTGGGAGCGGGTTCACCCGCGAATCAGGCAACACAGCGCCTTCAGCTGACCCATGTCATCGCACCTTCTCGATTCTTGGCTAGTCTTAACGGTTGACGGCCATCAATTGGCCGCCACCGTGACTACCAAGAGGCGCCGGCCATGTTCCGTGCGTCCACCACCTGATCAGGAGTGCACGATGGACCTGAACCGTCGGCAGTTCTTCAAGGTCGCCGCCGTCGGCCTTGGAGGCTCGAGCCTTGCGGCGTTGGGCATGGCCCCGACACCCGCATTCGCCGAGCAGGTGCGTCACTTCAAGCTGGCGCATACCAAGGAAACCCGTAACACCTGCCCTTACTGCTCGGTCGGCTGCGGCCTGATCATGTACAGCCAGGGCGATGCGGGCAAGAACGTCAAACAGAACATCATCCATATCGAAGGTGACGCCGACCACCCGGTCAACCGCGGCACCCTCTGTCCGAAAGGCGCTGGCCTGCTGGACTTCATCCACAGCCCGAGCCGCCTGCAGTACCCCGAGGTACGCAAGCCGGGCAGCAAGGAGTGGGTGCGGGTCAGCTGGGACGAGGCGCTCGATCGCGTCGCCGACCTGATGAAGCAGGACCGCGACGCCAACTTCATCGAAAAGAACGCCCAGGGGCAAACGGTCAACCGCTGGCTCACCACCGGTTTTCTTGCTGCTTCCGCCGCCTCCAGCGAGGCCGGCTACCTGACCCACAAGGTCATCCGCGCAACAGGCATGCTGGGGTTCGATAACCAGGCTCGTGTCTGACATGGCCCGACGGTGGCAAGTCTTGCCCCGACGTACGGCCGTGGCGCCATGACCAACCACTGGTCCGATATCGCCAATGCGAATCTGGTCCTGGTGATGGGTGGCAATGCAGCAGAAGCGCATCCGTGCGGCTTCAAGTGGGTGACCGAGGCCAAGGCGCACAACAAGGCGCGGCTGATCGTGGTCGACCCGCGGTTTACCCGTACCGCTTCGGTGGCCGACTACTACGCACCGATTCGTACCGGTACCGACATCGCCTTCATGGGCGGGTTGATCAATTACTTGCTGAGCAATGACAAGATCCAGCACGAGTACGTGCGCAACTACACCGATGTATCGTTCATCGTCAAAGAGAACTATGGCTTCGAGGATGGCCTGTTCAGCGGGTACGACGAGGCCAAGCGCGTATATTCCGACAAGTCCGGCTGGGGTTACGAGCTGGGTGAAGACGGCTTTGCCAAGGTCGACCCGACGCTGCAGCACCCGCGCTGCGTGTTCCAGCTGATGAAGCAGCACTACAGCCGCTATACACCGGAACTGGCAAGCATGACCTGTGGCATGCCGCAGGACGCCATGTTGAAGATCTGGGAAGAGATCGCCACCTGCTCGGTACCGGGCAAGACCATGACGATCCTCTATGCGCTGGGCTGGACGCAGCACTCGATCGGTGCGCAGATCATCCGCAGTGCGGCCATGGTGCAGTTGCTGCTGGGCAACGTCGGCATGCCGGGTGGCGGGGTCAACGCCTTGCGCGGGCACTCCAACATCCAGGGCCTGACCGACCTCGGCCTGCTGTCCAACTCGTTGCCGGGTTACTTGACCCTTGCCGGCGATGCCGAGCAGGACTATGCCGCCTATATCGACAAGCGCGCCTCCAAGCCACTGCGTCCTGGCCAACTGTCGTACTGGCAGAACTACGGCAAGTTCCATGTCAGCCTGATGAAGGCATGGTACGGCGCCAATGCCACGGCGGAGAACAACTGGGGCTACGACTGGCTGCCCAAGCTCGATGTGCCGGCCTACGACGTGCTGCGCATGTTCGAGATGATGGGCCAGGGCAAGGTAAACGGCTACATGTGCCAAGGTTTCAACCCGATTGCCGCGCTGCCGGACAAGAACCGTGTCACTGCCGCCCTGAGCAAACTCAAGTGGCTGGTGATCATGGACCCGCTGGCCACCGAGACCTCGGAGTTCTGGCGCAACGCCGGGCCGTTCAACGATGTCGACACGGCCAACATCCAGACCGAAGTGATCCGCCTGCCCACTACCTGCTTTGCCGAGGAAGACGGCTCGCTGGTCAACAGCAGCCGCTGGCTGCAGTGGCACTGGAAGGGCGCCGACGGCCCGGGCGAGACCCGCACCGACGTTCACATCATGAGCGAGCTGTTCCTGCGCCTGCGCCGACGCTACCAGGCCGAAGGCGGCGCCTATCCTGACGCGCTGATGAACATCAACTGGCCATACAAGGTCCCTGAAGAGCCATCCCCGGAGGAGCTGGCCAAGGAAATGAACGGCTGGGCGGTGACGGACGTCACCGATCCGACTGGCGCAGTGCTCAAGGCCGGCCAGCAACTGGCGGGCTTTGGCCAGCTCAAGGACGACGGCAGCACTGCGTCCGGTTGCTGGATCTTCTCCGGCAGCTGGACCGAGCAGGGTAACCAGATGGCTCGCCGTGACAACAGCGACCCGTACGGCATGCACCAAGTGCAGAACTGGGCCTGGGCCTGGCCGGCCAACCGCCGCATCCTCTACAACCGTGCCTCCAGCGACCCGCAAGGCAAGCCGTGGGACCCGGAGAAGAAGCGCCTGGTGTGGTGGAACGGCAAGGCCTGGACCGGCACCGACGTGCCCGACTTCAAGGTCGACTCGCCGCCCGAGGCGGGGATGAACCCGTTCATCATGAACCCCGAAGGCGTGGCGCGGTTCTTCGCCATCGACAAGATGGCCGAAGGCCCGTTCCCCGAGCACTACGAGCCGTTCGAGACGCCGATTGGCATCAACCCGCTGCACCCGCAGAACAAGAAGGCCACCAGCAACCCGGCCGGGCGGGTATTCGACTCGGTGTGGGACACCCTCGGCAAGCACGACGAGTTCCCGTACGCGGCGACCACGTACAGGCTGACCGAGCACTTCCACTTCTGGAGCAAGCATTGCCGGCTCAACGCCATTGCCCAGCCCGAGCAGTTCGTCGAAATCGGCGAGGTGCTGGCCAACGAGAAAGGTATCAAGGCTGGTGACCGGGTGCGGGTATCGAGCAAGCGCGGGCATATCGATGCGGTGGCGGTAGTGACCAAGCGGATTCGCCCGCTCCAGGTCAACAACCAGACCGTGCACCAGATCGGCATCCCGCTGCACTGGGGCTTCACCGGGGCTACGCGGCATGGCTACCTGACCAACACCCTGGTGCCTTTCCTGGGTGACGGCAATACCCAGACGCCAGAGTCCAAGTCGTTCCTCGTCAAAGTGGAGAAACTCTGATGGCCAGCCAAGACATCATCGCCCGCTCGGCCACCACCACCGTACCGCCTTCGGTACGCCAGCAGCAGGAAGTCGCCAAGCTGATCGACACCACCAAATGCATCGGCTGCAAGGCTTGCCAGGTGGCGTGTTCGGAGTGGAACGAACTGCGTGACGAGGTCGGCCACAACCACGGCACCTACGACAACCCCCAGGACCTCACTGCCGAGACCTGGACCCTGATGCGCTTTACCGAGCACGAGCGCGACGACGGCAATCTGGAGTGGCTGATTCGCAAGGATGGCTGCATGCACTGCGCCGAGCCAGGTTGCCTGAAGGCGTGCCCGAGCCCGGGAGCGATCATCAAGCACGCCAACGGCATCGTCGACTTCAACCAGGACCACTGCATCGGTTGTGGGTACTGCATCACCGGTTGCCCGTTCAATATCCCGCGTATTTCGCAGAAGGACCACAAGGCGTACAAGTGCACCCTGTGTTCCGACCGCGTGACCGTGGGCCTGGAGCCGGCCTGCGTGAAAACCTGCCCGACCGGGGCGATCGTGTTCGGCACGAAGGATGAGATGAAGGTGCACGCAGCCGAGCGCATCGTTGATCTCAAGTCGCGAGGCTACGACAAGGCTGGGCTATACGACCCGGACGGCGTCGGTGGCACCCACGTGATGTATGTGCTGCACCATGCCGACACGCCGAAGCTGTACGCCGGCCTGCCGGACCAGCCGGTGATCAGCCCGCTGGTGGGGCTGTGGAAGGGCTTTACCAAGCCGCTGGCGCTGCTGGCCATGGGGGCTGCGGTGCTGGCCGGGTTCTTCCACTATGTGCGGGTAGGGCCACAACGGGTGGAGGAGGACGAACACCCGACACCCGCGGATGAAAGCGTGCACCAGGTGGACCCGTCGGTCCATGTCTATGATCCGACCAAGCCCGGTGGGCAAGGGGAGCAGCGACCATGAACGACAACAAACCCATCCTGCGCTACAACGCCAACGAGCGCAGTAACCACTGGGTCGTCGCGATCCTGTTCATCCTGGCTGGCCTGTCGGGGCTGGCGCTGTTCCATCCGGCGCTGTTCTGGCTCAGCAACCTGTTCGGCGGTGGGCCCTGGACACGCATCCTGCACCCCTTCCTCGGGGTGGCGATGTTCGTGTTCTTCCTCGGCCTGGTGCTGCGTTTCTGGCGCGCCAATTTCATCACTGCCAATGACCGACTGTGGCTGCGCCGGGTGGACCGGGTGATGCTCAACAAGGAGGAGGGTGTGCCACCGATCGGCAAGTACAACGCCGGGCAGAAGCTGTTGTTCTGGACCCTGCTGGTGTGCATGCTGGTTCTGCTGGTCAGCGGCGTGGTGATCTGGCGCGCATACTTCAGCCATTTGTTCGGCATCGAGGTCATTCGCCTGTCTGCGCTGCTCCACGCCCTGGCGGCGTTCGTGCTGATCCTCAGCATCATCGTGCACATCTACGCCGGTATCTGGATCAAGGGCTCGATCGGCGCCATGCTGCATGGCTGGGTCAGCCGCGCCTGGGCGCGCAAGCACCATGAGTTGTGGTACCGCGAAGTGACTGGTGACAAGACGCCGGGCAATCACGGACGAAAAGAAGGATGAGCGCTTGAGCACGATACTCGAACCCGGGCAGATCGAAGCGTCGGCAGTGATGCCGCCGTTTCTGTACCTGCCCCCCGCCAACCTGTTCGAACTGCGCGCCGCGCGCCTGGAGCAGCTGGCCGAGGGCAATGCCCTTGGCGAATATCTGAAGCTGGTGGCTCGTTTGTGCCGTATCCAGCAGCAGCTTGTGGATAACCCCCCCGCTGGCATGCCGGTGGCCGAGGAGCGTCAGCGCCTGTGCATAAGTCATGGTTTGCCGCCACTGGCGGCGGACAGCCTGGTGCGTGAAGGGCCGTGGCTGGTCTGGCTGCAGGCCTTGCTTGAGCACCTCGACGCGGACACCAGCGGTCCGTTGGGGGAGGCGCTGCAAACCCTGCGCAGCAGTGACGACCATCAACGCAAGGGTTGGGGCATCGCCTTGCTCGCCGGCCAGTACGACGCAGTGCCCGCAGCACTGGTGCCGTTCATTGGGGCGGCCTTGCAGGCGGCCTGGTCCAGCTGGTTGCTGGCGCTGCCCGCGCCAGAGCTCAAGCCCGCCGACAGCCTGGCCCAGTGCCCGGCCTGCGGTTCGCCGGCGATGGCCGGGGTGGTGCGCAACCGCGGCAAGCACAATGGCCTGCGCTACCTGGCTTGTTCGCTGTGTGCCTGCGAATGGCACGTGGTACGGGTCAAATGCGTGTACTGCGAGTCGAGCAAGGACCTGCGCTATACCAGCCTTGACGATGACCGCCATGCGCCGGGCAAGGCGCCGCTACGGGCGGAGTGCTGCCCGGAGTGCGAGAGCTACCTGAAGCAGAACTACCTGGAAAACGATGCGGCGGCCGAGCCGCTGGCCGATGACCTGGCCAGCCTGGCACTGGACATTCGCCTGGACGAGGAGGGCTTCCATCGGTTGGCACCGAACCTGATGCTCGCACCCGGGTAATGGAGAGTGTCTACACTGTAAGACCGAGTCGCCTTCTTCGCGGGTAAACCCGCTCCCACAGGGCCCGCGCAGCTTTTGAGGCTTGCGCGGCCCTTGTAGGAGCGGGTTTACCCGCGAAGAGGCCAGTACAGACAACGGATCAGTCCAAGGTAGTACCGCATGTCCTCCAGCCTAGCCAGCGACACCCCACGCCTGCCCTCCATCGACACCCTTTTGCGCCACCCTGCCTGCCTCCCGCTGATCGACCGCCACGGTCGCGACGCGGTCCTCGCCACCCTGCGGCAACTGCTCGACGACCTGCGCGACCCCGCCCGCACCGGCCAGCTCAGCACCGCCGAACTGGCCGCTGAAGTCCTGCTGGGCCGCACTGGCGAACGCTTGGCCACCCAGCAACGCAGCCAGGTCCGCCGAGTGTTCAACCTCACCGGCACCGTGTTGCACACCAACCTCGGCCGCGCCCTGTTGCCAGAGGAGGCCATCGAGGCCATGCAGACCGCCGCCCGCTACCCGCTCAACCTGGAGTTCGACCTGGCCACCGGCAAGCGCGGCGACCGTGACGACCTGATCGAGGGCCTGATCCGCGAGCTGACAGGCGCCGAAGCCGTCACCGTGGTCAACAACAACGCCGCCGCCGTGCTGCTGGCGCTCAACAGCCTGGGTGCGCGCAAGGAGGGGATCATCTCACGCGGTGAACTGATCGAGATCGGCGGTGCCTTCCGCATCCCCGACATCATGGCCCGCGCCGGCGTGAAGCTGCACGAAGTCGGCACCACCAACCGCACCCACGCCCGTGACTACGAGGCCGCCATCAGCCCGCGTACGGGCCTGCTGATGCGGGTGCATTGCAGCAACTACAGCATTCAGGGCTTCACTACCCAGGTGCCCACCGCCGAGCTGGCGCGTATCGCCCACCAACATGACTTGCCGTTGCTTGAAGACCTTGGCAGCGGCAGCCTGCTTGACCTTACCCGCTGGGGCCTGCCCTCCGAGCCGACAGTGCGCCAGGCCCTGGCTGACGGCGCCGATATCGTCACCTTCAGCGGCGACAAACTGCTGGGCGGGCCGCAAGCCGGAATCATCGTCGGGCGCAAGGAACTGATCGCCAGAATCAAGAAGAACCCGCTCAAGCGCGCGCTGCGGGTCGACAAGATCACCCTTGCCGCACTCGAAGCGGTGCTGGCGTTGTACCGCAACCCCGACCGCCTGGCCGAGCGCCTGCCCAGCCTGCGCCTGCTGACCCGCAGTCAGGCCGAAATCCAGGCCCAGGCCGAGCGCCTGGCCCCTGAAATCAAAGCCCGCCTCGGCGAGCAATGGGCGGTCAGTGTGGAGCCGGCGTTGGGCATGATTGGCAGTGGCAGCCAACCGGTGGCCCGCCTGCCAAGCGCGGCATTGTGCCTGCGCCCGCAGGTGTCGAAGAAGTTGCGCGGGCGCAGCCTGCATGTACTGGAGCGCGCCTTGCGCGGTCTGCCCGTGCCAGTGCTCGGCCGAATCGACGATGACGCCCTGTGGCTGGACCTGCGCCAACTGGATGACGAGGCCCAGTGGCTGGCTCAGTTGCCCACCCTGCAATTGGGGCCGGTACAGTGATCGTTGGTACCGCCGGCCACATCGACCACGGCAAGACCGCACTGCTCCAGGCCCTGACCGGCCAGGCCGGTGACCAGCGCCAGGAGGAGCGCGCCCGTGGCATGACCATCGACCTTGGCTATCGCTATGCGGCGTTGACCGAGGGCGCAGCGCTGACCGGCTTCATCGACGTGCCCGGTCACGAGCGCTTTATCCACAACATGCTGGCCGGCGCCCATGGCATTGATCTGGTACTACTGGTAGTCGCGGCCGACGACGGGGTGATGCCTCAAACCCGCGAGCACCTGGCGATCATCGAGTTGCTGGGCATCCCACAAGCCCTGGTGGCGATCAGCAAATGCGACCGTGTAGAGCCGGCCCGCCTGGCCGAAGTGCAGGCACAGGTCAGCGAACTTCTGGCGCCGGGCCCATATGCCGGTGCGCGGCAGTTTCCGTTGTCCAGTGTGACCGGCGAAGGTATCGATGCCTTGCGCCAGGCCTTGCTGGCCGCGCAACAGCGCGTGTGCCAGCGCAGCGTGCGCGGCGGTTTCCGCCTGGCCGTCGACCGCGCCTTTGCCGTTACCGGTGCGGGTGTGGTGGTCACGGGCACGGCGCTGGCCGGGCGGGTCAGTGCCGGTGACACCTTGTTACTGGGCAAGGCCGGCAAACCGGTGCGGGTGCGTGGCCTGCATGCGCAGAACCAGGCCGCACTGGTGGCCGAAGCGGGCCAGCGGGTGGCACTGAACATTGCTGCCGAACGCCTGGCGGTGGAGCAGGTGCGCCGGGGGGACTGGCTGGTGCCCGAGTGGCTGCATGCGCCTAGCGTGCGGGTGGATATCGAGCTGAACCTGTTGCCGGGCGAGACCCGTACCTTCGAGCATTTCAGCGCTGTGCACGTGCACCTGGGCACCCAGGATGTAACGGCCCGGGTAGCCTTGCTCGAGGGTGAAACCTTGGTGGCAGGCCAGCGCATGTTCGCCCAGTTG
Source organism: Pseudomonas sp. S1(2024) (assembly GCF_046557535.1). Lineage (NCBI taxonomy): Bacteria > Pseudomonadati > Pseudomonadota > Gammaproteobacteria > Pseudomonadales > Pseudomonadaceae > Pseudomonas > Pseudomonas sp. S1(2024). The sequence goes on along the minus strand of NZ_JBKGFP010000103.1, from coordinate 9,976 downwards.
CTGCTCAACGCGCCGCTGCAGGCGGTACACGGCGACCGCTTGGTGCTGCGCGATCAGCGTGCCCAGCGCACACTGGGGGGCGGCAAGGTACTCGATCCGTTCGCGCCAAGCCGTCAGCGTCGCAGTGATGAGCGCCTGCGCCAATTGCAGGTGCTGCGTGATGCCGAGGACCTGGAGCAGGCCTTGCCGGCACTGCTTGCCAGCGCACCCGGGGGTATCGACCCGCAACGTGTGGAACGGCAGTTCAATCGCCTGCGCGAAACCTGGCAGTTGCCGGAAGATGTGCTGGTGGTGGCCACGCGGCAGGGCCAACTGCTGTTTGCCAGTGTCCGGTGGCAGGCGCTCAAGCGCCAGGTGCTGGAGCAGTTGGTGCGGTTCCATGAACAGGAGCCCGACCAGCTCGGCCCGGACCGCGACCGCCTGCGCCGCTTTGCTGCCTTGCCGCTGGAGCGGCCCGCTTTTGTCAGCCTGCTGGATGAGTTGCTCGAAGACGGCGCCATTGCCAGCAGCGGGCCTTGGCTGCACCTGCCCGATCACAAGGTGCAGTTGAGCGAAGCCGACAGTGCATTATGGGCGAGTCTGCAACCGAAGTTGCTGGCGGGGCAATACGATCCGCCCTGGGTCCGGACGCTGGCGAGCGAGGAAAATTGTGCCGAAGCCGATGTGCGCCTGTTGCTGCGCAAGCTGGCCCGGTTGGGCCTGGTGCACCAGGTGGTGCGCGATCTGTTCTACCCCGAGGCGACGCTACAGCGCATGGCAGAGCTGCTGCTGGGGCAGGCCAGTGAAACGCCGATAGTGCAGGTTGCCGCGTTTCGCGATATGTTGGGCATCGGTCGCAAGCGCAGTGTGCAGATTCTGGAGTACTTCGACCGCATCGGCCTGACCCGGAGGGTGGCCGATCAGCGTCACATTCGCGCCGACAGCGCCCTGGCCCAGCAGCAGGCCAGGCACTGAGTTCAAGGAAGGCAATCGCGCCCGGTGGCGCGGCCGGGCTTCAAACCCGGTTGGGGACGGCAGCCGTTCCCGGGCAGGTTCGACTCCCGCTGCCTTCCGCCATTTTCTTTTGCCTGTCAGGGCCCTATCGCCGGCAAGCCAGCTCCCACAGGTACTCCACAGGCCTCAGGCCTTGTGTTATCCCTGTGGGAGCTGGCTTGCCGGCGATAGGGCCAGACCAGGCAACACTCAGGCCCGCTCCCCACACAGGTCCAGGGCAAACCACCGCTCCGCCGTGTCCACATCCAGCCCGGCCCCCAGCAACGCAACCATCTTGGCCAGCGCCGCCTCCCGGGTCATGCCCCCGCCACTGACCAGCCCGGCCCCGCGCAAGCGGTTACCCGCCGCATAGGTATCGAACACCACCGACCCCTCAGGGCACTGGCTGATAGCTGCCAGCATTACACCCCGCTGGCGTGCCGCGCTCAGCACATCCAGCAACGCTTGGTCATCCGACGGCCCGGTACCGCTGCCGTAGCACTCCAGCAGCAACCCCTGCACGCCGCTGCCCAGCAGTGCCTGCAGGTGCCCGGCCTGCAGGCCCGGGAACACCGGCACTATCGCCAGGTTGACCGGCTGGCGCGGGTGCTTGTAGCCAAGCTCGGCAGGGATCGCCGTTGCGCGCTCACTGTCACGATGGCGCGGCAGCGCGGCAAAGGCATCGAACGCCTCGCTGCGCAGCTTCGACGCCCGGCAGCCATGCAGCAGCTGCCCATGGAAGTACAGTTGCACGCCATCTTCCAGCCCTTGTTCGAACTGGCGCAGTGCGCCGCACAAGTTGCCCCAGGCGTCGCTGTCCGCGCTACCTGCAGGCAGCATCGAGCCGGTCAGCAGCACTGGCACCGGCAGGCCCAGCAGCAGGAACGACAACGCCGCGGCGCTGTAGGCCAGGCTGTCGGTACCATGCAGTACGAGCACGCCATCATGGCCAGCCACCTCTACCGCTGCGACGATGGCATCGCGCATCGCCAGCCAGTTGTGCTGTTGCATGTTGGCGCTGTCGAGCAGCGGGTTCAGTTCCTGCAAGGTCCATTGCACCTGGGGGGCGTCGGCCAACTGGGCAAAGTGTTCGCGCATGCGTGCTTCGAAGCCACCGGCGGGCGCCAGGCCTTCGGGGGTTTCGAGCATGCCGATGGTGCCCCCGGTATAGAGCACGAGGAGATTCTTTACTGCTCGCATGGGAAGTATCCGTAGCGGTGAGCGGAAGAAGGTAAGCCGCCCACGGACGGGGCGGCTGGCAGGGGAGAATATCAGCGTTGAGTCTGGACTTCGCCGACTGCTTTGTCAGTGGCTGTTTCCGCCTGCGGATTGGCAGGCCAGGCATTGCGATCCAGGTCCAGGTCGGCAAACTTGGCCGAGTCGAACACCGGTTGGTCGACGCCCGCCTTGCGCTGGTCGTCGTAGTCGCGCATCACCCGCAGGCCGACCTTGAACAGCAGGGCCAGGGCCACCAGGTTGACGAAGGCCAGGCAGGTCATGGTGATATCGGCAAAGGCGAACACAGTCGACAGGTCCTGCAACGAGCCCCATACAACCAGCGCCAGTACCAGGCCACGGAATACCATCAGTACCACACGATTGCGGCTGAGGAACTGCAGGCTGTTCTCGCCCAGGTAGTAGTTGTAGAGGATGCAGGTGAACACGAACAGCGACAGTGCCACGCTGACGAACACGCGGCCCCAGTCACCAACCACGGCGGCCAGCGAGTTCTGGGTCAGGACGATGCCGTCACCTTCGAAGCCCGGGGTGTAGAAGCCCGACAGCAGGATCAGCAGCGCGGTGCAGGTGCAGATCACGAAGGTGTCGAGGAACACGCTGAATGCCTGGACAACGCCCTGCGCACCCGGGTGTTTCACGGCGGCCACGGCTGCGACGTTTGGCGCACTGCCCAGGCCCGCTTCGTTGGCGAACACACCACGCTTCACGCCCATGACGATGGCACTGCCGAGCAGGCCGCCGAACGCTGGGTCGAGGCCGAAGGCACTCTTGAAGATGGTTTCCAGCATGGCTGGCACGTGCTCGATCTGGGTGCCGATCACGTACAGGGTCACGCCGATGTACGCCAGGGTCTTGACCGGTACCAGCAGGTCCGACACCGCGGCGATGCGCTTGATGCCGCCGATGAAGGTGATGGCCAGCAGCACGGCGAGGACGATGCCGGTGTGCTTGGGGTCGAAGGCGAAGGCGTTCTGCAGCGAGTGAGTCACGGTGTACGACTGCAGGCCGATGAAGGCGAAGCCGTAGGTGACCAGCAGCAGGACCGAGAACACGATGGCCATGCTTTTCAGCTTCAGGCCGTGCTGGATGTAGTACGCCGGGCCACCACGGTACAGGCCGTCGCCATCGGCGCGCTTGTAGACCTGGGCCAGGGTGCATTCGAAGAAGCTGCTGGACATACCCACCAGTGCGGTGACCCACATCCAGAACACGGCGCCTGGGCCACCCAGGGTCACGGCAATGCCGACACCGGCGATGTTACCGGCACCAACGCGGCCAGCCAGGCTCAGCATCAGGGCCTGGAAGGAGCTCAGCTGGCCTGCCTGGCCACGCAGCGATTCCTTGAACACACCGAACATGTGGCCGAAGTGGCGGAACTGGACGAACCGGGAGCGGATAGTGAAGTAGCTACCCAGCCCTACGATCAGCACAATGAGAAGTTTCCCCGAGAGGAAATCGTTGAGTACTTCGAGCATTGGAAAATGACCTCGATTCTTATTGTTCGTGTGGAAAGATCAGCGGACGGCAGGCGCACCGCTATTCGTGGGGCGCATGGTTGGCTATGACAAGAGCGGTTACAATTTCGCGGGTTGCTCTGATTTGGTGCAACTTGATGCTACAATTGCGCCATTCGCGTCATCTGAGTCCCGAGTCATGAGCGATCATTTCGCTACCAACCTCAAACTGGCCTGCAGCCACTACCGCTCTATCTCCGAAGTTTGCCGCCAGCTGTCGATCAACCGCGCGCAGTTCAACAAGTACCTGAGTGGGCAAAGCCGCCCGACGGCCTACAACCTCAAGCGCATCGGCGATTTCTTCGGGGTAGAAGATTACGAATTGCATTTGCCACCCGAGCAGTTCAGCCGCCTGATCGGTGCTCGCGTGTCGACCCCGGCCGAGCAGCCTGGCGACCCGATCAGTGATCTGTTCCGTCCGTTGCACGCCCATGCGGGGAACCTGTCGCGCTATTGCGGTTACTACCTGGAATATTCCAACTGCATGTCGGTTCCGGGCACGGTCCTGGTGTCATTGGTGCACCTGTGGGAGGAGCGCGGGCAGTTCCTTTTCGAACGCCAGGAACGCCAGGAGCGTTCCAGCGCCACCAACCCCCATGCCGAGGTGCGTTGCCGCTATCTGGGAGCGGCGTTCCAGCTGCAGGACCGGATGTTCCTGGTCGATTACGAGTCGCTGACGTTCAACGAGATGAGCCAGACTATCCTCATCCCCAGTTTCAAAAGCCGCATTACCCGCCTCAACGGCCTGAAGGCCGGCGTATCCAGCGGAGACCGGCGCAACCCGGCCTGCACTCGGGTTGTGTGGGACTACCTGGGAGAGGAGATCAATCGCATCAATGTCTACCGGCAGGTAAAACTGTACCAGCCGGATGATCCACGCATAGATGACGATGTGCGTGAGCGCCTCAGCGTGGGGCCGTTGCGTAACAGTCTGTTCGAAATCGAGTAATGTTTTTTCAGAGAACAAGTTGATGTAACCACTTGCCAACAGGGTTGCCTGGGTCGAGCAGCAACTTGATTGCCATGATGCAGCAAACACAGACCAGCAATGGCTTGATCAGACGGGGGCCAAAGTGTACTGCGCAGCGTGCGCCCAGTTGAGCCCCCACAAAAGCAGCGAATGCCATTGCCAGTGCCAGCGGCCAGATGATCGCCCCGCTCAGTGAAAAGACTGACAACGCGCCCAGGTTACAGGCTGCGTTCAAAAGCTTGCTTGTGCACACGGCTTGTATCAAGTGCTGGCCCAAGAGGATCACGCAGGCCAGCATGAAGAACGAGCCGACGCCAGGGCCGAAGATCCCGTCATAAAAGCCAATGATCGGTGCAACCGTGATGCAGAACAGGCTGGTCGATATCTTTGCCTTGCGCGCTTGTTCATTCGGCTTTGGACTGAAGGCAAAGTAGGCGGCTATCAGGATCAGCAGAGGTGGAACGCACGCCTGCAGAACGCTTTTGGGCACGTAAGTTATCGACAAGGCACCCAACGCCCCTCCGATAAACGACATGACAGCCATTGGACTGCCTTGTCTCCAGTCGATCATGCCTTTGCGGGCGAAGGCGCACGTAGCCGAAACCGTAGCCGAAGCCGCCTGGAACTTGTTGGTGGCAATTGCCGCCAAGGGTTCGATACCGGCAATGAACAACACCGGGAGCGTGATCAGGCCCCCGCCACCGGCGATAGCATCGAAAAAGCCGGCCATCAGTGCCACCAGTGCGAGGGTCAGAACAAGCGTTAAATCTAATTCGATCATTGCGTGTTTTCCTATGATCAGCCACGCACCAGCAGCGGGTCTTCAGCGAGCACCAGCGGTTCGGCGAAGGGGGAATATCCGAATTGACGGATAAGCAGGCGCCGGTTGTCCTGAACCATGTCGCGGCCGTGCAAGGCTCGGCTGTTGTTGATCAGCAGTGCGGTGTCAGGCTGCAGGACAAACGCCAACGGTTGTGTGGTATCCAGTATTTTTTGAAAGGAGTCGAAAGCGCGCGCAGCAGCGCTGCAGGCGCGTTCATTCAGACTGAAGCGATAGCTATTGTAACGAACAGAGAAACCACCATTTGGCTCGAATTGCAGTATTGAAACTGCTTTGCCTGCATTGCCTTGTCCGTGACCGAAGCAGTCACTGCGGGTGAAGTCGAAAGACGCTGAAGTCAGTGCAAGTGTGCCCATGCTACCCAAGCGTTCAATGATTCCCCGGAGCGGGAAGACATGCGTAGGTTCATTGGCGGGGTTCCAGCGCGCAGTCAGAATCAGTGCAGAGGGAGCAGGGGAGTGAGCGTTGCTGGAAATTGTCGAGCAGTTGTAGGGCGCTTCAGTGTGCGGCCCCAAGCGCAAGCCCGCATGCGAGCTGGTTTCAACTTTCAGGCAGGGATCTTCGTCGAGTCGCGGAATGCGGCCACCGCCCTTGAAGTTGCCTACCAGGCGAACCTGCTTACCCTCGTTATCTATATCGAAGGCGAAACTGCGGTGGCGCACGAGCTCCAGCAGCAGTTGATTGCGTGAGGCAAGGTATTGGCAGCGTGGGTTTTGCGCCAGGGCGGAAATGTGGGGCAGATATTCTGGTATTGGCTCGTCGGCACAAGGCATATGCCTATACATCAAGGCAGATAGCTGGCCTTCACTGAAGCGTTGTAGCAACCCACGCTGTTCCACGCTCAAGGCTTGCTCGAGTTGATCGGCGAATATACGAGCCTGAAGTGCTACTCCTTTGGCCTCTGGGCCACCCAGGTCAGCAATGGTCTGGCTTGCAAAGGCTATGGCTTTGCTTTGCTCCGGGCTGAAATCCAGGTATGCAGCTTCCGAATGAGGCATTGAACGTTCCCTGTACTTGTTTTTGTGAAGCTCCCCGGCTGGCAAGTGGGGGAGTCAACTATTCAATGCGGTTGTGCTGTTGCGCGGAAGTCGGCTCGTTCCTGGTATGTCGTAGGAGATTTCTGCGTGTTGCGGTATTGAACGGTGGAACTTTGAAATCACTACCGCCTGTGGCATCGAACGGGTCCGGTGTTGGACTTCCCCGCCCGGAAACCGCAAAATGACCCCTTTCCTTCAATCAACCTCTCCGGATCTGCTGACTCTATGCGTATGCGCCTAATGCTGTTGGGTGGTGGCAATGCCCTCGGGCAAGCGCTGATTCGTCTTGGGGCCGAGGAGGACATCGCATTCCTGGCTCCGCGCCCGCCCGAGAACGGCTGGACGCCGGCCAGCCTCACCCAGCTGCTCGACGATCATCGTCCCGATGCTCTGGTCAACCTGGCCTATTACTTCGACTGGTTCCAAGCCGAGTCGGTCAGCGAGCAGCGCCTGGCCCAGCAGGAGCGGGCTGTGGAGCGGTTGGCAGAGCTGTGCCAGCACCACCAGATCACCCTGGTTCAGCCATCCAGCTACCGGGTGTTCGATGGTTCTCGGGCCACGGCCTACAGCGAAAAGGACGAGCCGGTACCGCTGGGCCTGCGTGGCCAGGCCCTGTGGCGCATCGAGCAGAGCGTTCGCGCGGCTTGCCCGCAACACGTGCTGTTGCGCTTTGGTTGGCTGCTCGACGAAAGCATCGACGGGGCGTTGGGCCGCTTCCTGACCCGCGCCGAGCAACCCCAGGAGCTGCTGCTGGCCGATGACCGGCGTGGCAACCCTACGCCGGTCGACGACGCCGCCCGGGTGATCCTGTCGGTGCTCAAACAACTCGATTGCAGTGCGCCGCTGTGGGGCACCTACCATTACGCCGGCAACGAGGCGACCACGCCGCTGGCGCTGGGCCAGGCGATCCTCGCCGAGGCAGGCCAGTACCGGCAGCTGGCCGTGCAGGCGCCGACGCCGCAGGCACATGCCGCACGGCCGGATGCCAGCGAAGAGCCGCAGCACGCGGTACTGGCCTGCAAGAAAATCCTTCATACCTTCGGCATCAAGCCGCGCGCCTGGCGCGCCGGCTTGCCGCCTCTACTGGACCGGTTCTACCGCCATGGCTGACGCCCCCATCCTGATCACCGGCGGTGCCGGCTTTATTGGCTCCCACCTGTGCGATGCGTTGTTGGAGAAAGGCTACGCCGTACGCATTCTCGACGATTTCTCCACTGGCCAGCGGGGCAACCTGCAGGTTGACCACCCTCGGCTGGAACTGGTTGAAGGCGATGTCGCCGATGCCAAGCTGGTCACGCAGGTTACGGCTGGCTGCAGTGCCGTGGTGCACCTGGCAGCGGTGGCCTCGGTGCAGGCCTCGGTCGAGGATCCGGTGCGGACCCACCAGAGCAATTTCATCGGTACCCTCAACGTGTGCGAAGCCATGCGCGTGCATGGGCTGCGCCGGGTGCTGTTCGCCTCTAGTGCGGCGGTGTATGGCAACAATGGTGAAGGCGAGTCGATTGCCGAAGACACTCCCAAGGCGCCGCTGACCCCCTATGCCGTGGACAAGCTGGCCAGTGAGCAGTACCTGGACTTCTACCGTCGTCAGCATGGCCTGGAGCCGGTGGTGTTCCGCTTCTTCAATATCTTCGGGCCGCGCCAGGACCCGTCCTCGCCGTATTCCGGGGTGATCAGCATCTTCTCCCAACGTGCTGTGCAGGGTTTGCCGATTACCGTGTTCGGTGATGGTGAGCAGACCCGGGACTTCCTTTACGTGGGCGACCTAGTGCAGGTGATGGTGCAGGCGCTGGAGCAGCCGCAGGTCGAGGAGGGAGCGGTGAATATCGGCCTCAACCAGGCCACATCGCTTAACCAGCTGCTGGCAGCGCTTGAGAAGGTGGTGGGTAGCTTGCCGGCGGTCAGCTATGTGGCGGCACGTTCGGGTGACATTCGCCATTCGCGGGCGGATAACCAGCGCTTGTTGGCGCGGTTCGAGTTTCCGCAGGCGACACCGATGGCCGAGGGCTTGTCGCGGCTTCTGGGCAAGGGCTGAATTGCTTGGGGGCGCTTTGCGCCCCTATCGCCGGCAAGCCAGCTCCCCGAGAGCGAGTACGCGGTCCCGGTGGGAGCAACTGTCTTTAGAAATTTATTTTCAAGCGTGCCATTCGGGCAGGGCTTCGCTCGATACCGCGTAGCGGTGTCGTTGGCGAAGCCCGCATTTGTAGAAAATCGATCCTCGTTCGTGATCAGGTTGCGGGTACCTGAGGCTTGAGCTCTTTCCACTCCGTTCCGTCACGCAGCATTGCGTTCAGGCGCACCAGCAACACGCGCATGCACGCCACTGCGGCAACTTTTGCGCACTTGCCTCGGGCTATCAGGTCTTCATAGCGGGTTCTAACTTCTGGGACATGCTGGATCATTGACCAGATCGACATGTAGGCCGCCTTGCGGACTCTGTAACGCCCGCCTTCGATCTTCCTCGGGCCACTCTTCTTGCCGCTGTCTTTGTTGTACGGCGCTAACCCAGCCAAGGCTGCAATTTCGCGCCCCGTCACGCGTCCCAGCTCAGGTAGGTAGGCCATGAAGGTGCCACAACTGATGACGCCAATCCCTTTCACAGACCTTAGCCGCATGGCTGTCGTGCGATCCAGCACGTTCGAGGCGCGCTCAATCGCCTTGTCCAAAGCCTTAATCTGATCATTCAGGTAAGCGACATGCTCGGTATAAACGGTAATGGCCGTAACTGAAGTGGTTTGTTTCATCCGACGCTTGTCATCATCCCGATGCTGGACAAGATTGCCACGGAGTTTGATGAGCTCTCCCAGTTCATCCCGATCTTGATTAGGCTCTATCTGCGGCAAGTCCTCGAAATCCCTGGCAAACCGCGCCAGCATCTGGGCGTCGATCTTGTCAGTCTTGGCAATTTTGCCCATGGCACTCGCATAGTCCCGACAGCGCTTGGGGTTGACCCTGATGACGTTCAAACCCTCCAGTCGCAAGGCTTTGAATACGGCTCGTTCATAGCCACCAGTGGCTTCCAGCAAGACCCGTTCGACCTCAAGCTCGTTCAGGCATGCGATCAGTTGCGCAAAGCCCTCTGGGTCATTCCTGACCTGGAACTGGGGAATACTTTCAGGAAGAAAGCCCACATCCAGAGTCGCTTTCGAAACGTCGAGACCAACGAAGTAGGAAATCATCGCCAAGCCCTCTTACACTCAAGAAGTGAGAGCACTCTGACTTAGCCCTAGCTTGTGACTACGAGTTCGCCACTCATTCAACTGTTCGGGCTTAGGTCAGAGTGAGAGGTGGATGGCGACTAGGCTCCCACTCGTGCTTTAGAGCACATCTGGCTTTCAGTCTGCCATCCACTGCTCTCACCCTTTCGAGTTTAAGAGACCTTGAAGACACAAGCTGGCTTGCC